>NZ_VUMH01000005.1 GCF_009696265.1 Desulfovibrio porci | reverse complement strand
TCGACCGCGTGCAGTCAATTTGGCATTCTTATGGCTGTTCACCCTGTCCTCGGCTCGGTTTACTGTTGTCTGTCAACTCCAGCTTTACCGGCTTGAGGCAGGGTGAACAACCTATTGGAACATTACATCTAGAACGCGTCGTCACGAATATTTTTTCGGGTATCTCTGCGTCAGCGCTGCTGTCTTGATCCGTAAGACAGCTTCGCCTTCAAACGGCTCAGGCGAATTTCCCCCGCTTTTTCAGTCGGGCGCCGTAAGAGTACACCCCTTTAAAGCGGGCCTGTTTTCCTAGATATAACACGAAAATCTCTCTCGTGACGACACGTCCCCGCGATAGGTCCGCATTTCCCGCATGACACAAAAATTTCTTTCCGCACAGCAGTGAACCCCGCGTCCGTGTCCGGCGCGGGGTTCACTGCTTTCAGACCGCGTCACAAATTTGAACGCGCGGCGCAAGGCAAGTTTTGTTTAGATAAATAATATTATATTTCAATGTCTTATAAAATGGCATGGCAATTGCTATCTGAGTGCAGCATCCGGCCTTTCGCCGACAAGACAGAGACAAGACCAGGGGAAACGTCATGCCCGCTTTCTTTACGAATTTTGTGGACATCATCAAGGGATTCTGGGGCAGAATGAGCATGATCCAGCGCGTGGCCGTGGCCGGCGGCGCGGTGGCGCTGCTGTCCGCCGTCATCGGCCTCTCGGTCTGGCTGAGCCGGCCGGAATACCGCGTGCTCTATTCCAATTTGGGCGCGGAAGACGCCAGCCACGTGATCAAGGCGCTGCAAACCGACAAGATTCCCTATCAGCTGGCCGACAACGGGGCCACCATCATGGTGCCCAGGGAAGTGGTCTACGACCAGCGCATCAAGATCGCCGGCGAAGGCGGCCTGGTGGGGCAGGGCATCGGCTTTGAAATTTTCGACAAGGTCAAGGTGGGCCAGACCGACTTTGTGCAGAAAATCAACTACACCCGCGCGCTTCAGGGCGAACTTTCGCGCACCATCAGCGAATTCCCCAGCGTGGAGAGCGCCCGCGTACACCTGGTCATCCCCCAGCGCAGCCTTTTTGTGGAGGAGCGCCAGTCCCCCTCGGCCTCCGTGGTGCTCAAACTGACCAATCCCAACAGCAAACCCGACCAGAAAGAAATCAACGCCATCCTCAACATGATGCTCATGGCCGTGGAAGGTCTGGACAAAAGCCACGTCTCCATTACGGACAACGGCGGCAAGGTGCTCTACCAGCCGGAAGAGGACAGTCTGGCCGGAGCCAGCAGCACCCAGATGGAGCATCGCCTTCAGGTGCAGCGCAATCTGGAGCGGCGCATCGAGGAAATGCTGCAGCCCCTGTTCGGGCCGGGCCGGGTCATCGCCAAGGTCAACGCGGACATGGACTTCAGCCAGAAGACCATCCGCCGGGAATTTTTCGATCCTGAAAAAACCGCCGTGCGCAGTGAACAGCGCAGCGAGGAAAGCCAGCAGGGCCGCGCCAACCTTGAGGCGGGCGCGCCGGACGCCAACTTTCGCGGCGACGGCGTCACCGGTTCGGTGTCGGACCAGAACGGCACCCGTGAAACCCGCACCACCAACTACGAAATCAACAAGGAAGAGCAGCAGATCGTCGCCAATGTGGGGGATTTGCGCCGCCTGACCGTTGCGGTTATCATTGATGGGACGTATGAAAAGGTTGACGGGGCGTGGGCCTTCGTGCCCCGCAAGACGGAAGAGCTGGAGCGCGTGCGGCAGCTGGTTTCCAATGCCGTGGGTCTGGACAAGGGGCGCGGCGACCTGCTGGAGGTGAGTTCCGCTCCCTTCACCGATTCGGAACCGCCCAAGGATCCCAATTTCGCCGACCTGCTGGCCGATTACGCCGAACGCCTGGGCAAACCGCTGCTCAATGCGTTGCTGGCCTTCCTCTTCCTGATGCTGATCGTGCGGCCTGTGGTGCTCGCCCTGATCCGGCCCAAGGTTGAAGCCGGGGAAATGGTGGAAGGCCTGGAAGGCCTGCCCGCCGCCGAGGAGCAGCTCGCCCTGTATGAGGCCCTGGAGGAAGCGGCCAAGGCCGACGAGGAAGAGCCCGAGCAGGAAGAAGACGACGATGAACTGGTGTTCAAGGATATTGAAGCCCTGAAAGCGCATATCTTCACCCTGTCCGACAATCATATGGAACAGGTGGTGACCCTGGTGCGCGGCTGGATGAAAAACGATGAAACAGCGAAGGTCTGATCTTACGGCGCTGCCGTCCGGGGGCGGGGACAGTTCCCGCCTTCCTTCCCTGACTGAGCTCAAGGCCCTGCGGCACGCCCAGAAGGAAACCAACCAGCGGGTGGAAGAGCTGAAACTGCGCCTCTACCACTTTACGGAACAGCATATGGACCAGGCCGTCCATTTGATCCGGCGCTGGCTGACGGACAAGGAATAAAAGAAACCGCGCGGCCGCCGCAGCGCGGGCGCGTTCGAGCAAGGAGTAGAGGGGATGGAGTTGACCGGCCATCAGCGTATTGCCGTGCTGCTGCTCGCCATGGGCGACAAGTTTACGGCCGATGTCTTCAAGCGCATGGAGCGGCAGGAAATAGCCGACGTTTCCAGAGCCATCGTGGAACTGGAGCCCGTGCCCAGGGAAACCGTGGAGGAAGTGCTGCGCGAGTTCCATGAATCCCTGGTGGACGGCGTGGACATGATCGCGGGCGGCAGCGACGCCGTGAAGCGCCTGCTGGTCAAGAACCTGGACCCGGAAACCGCCAAGTACGTCATGGACTCCCTGAGCCTGGACACCGGCCCCGCGCCCTTCCGGGAACTGGAATCGGTCAGCCCCCGCCTGCTTTCGCAGATCCTGCGCAACGAGCATCCCCAGACCCTGGCGCTGATCATGGGCCATCTCAATCCGGATCAGGCCGCCAATTTGTTGACAAGCCTGCCCGCCGGGGTGCGCGCCGAGGTGCTCACCCGCTTGGCCAAACTGGAATCCGTGCCCGAAGACATGCTCATGGAAGTGGACAAGGTGCTCACCAGCCAGCTTATCGCCATGGGCGGCAAGGAAGGCAAGAAGGTGGGCGGCGTGCAGTCCGTGGCCGAGATTCTCAACGCCGTGGATCGCGCCACGGAAGAGGAAGTGCTCTCCGAGATTGAGGAAGACTCCGCCCAGATGGCCGAGGACATCCGCAACCTCATGTTCGTTTTCGAGGACTGCAAGAATATCGACGATCGCGGCGTGCGCGAGCTGCTCAAGGAAATTTCCAACGAGGATCTCACCCTGGCCCTGCGCGGCGCCAGCGACGACCTCAAGGAAAAGTTCTTCAAGAACATGTCCGAACGCGCGGGCAACATGATCCGCGAGGAACTGGAATTCATGGGCCCCACCAAACTCTCCGACGTGGAAACCGCCCAGCAGAACATCGTCAAGATCGTGCGCCGTCTGGAAGCCGAAAACAAGGTGGTGGTCAGCCGGGGAGCGGGCGAAGTTTTTGTTTAGGCGGGCCGGCGGTTTCAGCGCCCATCCGCTCTTGTCCGCATGGGCGGGTTCAATCTGTAACTTCGGGAAGCAGCCATGGCGTCAGAAGAATTGCGCAAAAAATGGGGCACCATCTTCATGGGGGAGCGCGAGGCCACCGTGGAGCAACTGGACGCCATGCAGGAGCCCATGCGCCGTGAGCAGCTCAGGCGGGAGCAGCAGGAGGACTATCTGGAGCGGGTGCGCGCCAAGGCGGCGGAGCGGGCGCGCGAGATTCTCGGCGCGGCCTACGCCGAACGGCAGAAAGTGCTGGAAGAGGCCAGGGCCGAAGCCGAGGCCGAGCGCCAGAAGCTGATCCGCCAAGGCGAAGCCCTCAAGGCCGCCGGAACGGCCGCCCATGAGCAGGCCGCCGCCGAACTGGCCAGGGCCGAGGCCGCGCGCCAAGAGGCCGAACGCATCCGCGAGGCGGCCCACGGCGAAGGCTTTCAGGCCGGAATGGAGCAGGCCGGAGCCGAACTCAAGGAATTCCGCGCGGAACTGGGGCAGTCCCTGGCCGTGGTGCTGCGCGCCGTTGACGCCCAGCGGAACGCCATCTGCGATTCCTGGCGCGGGGAACTGGTGGAACTGGTGCGGACGGCTGTTGCCGCGGGCACGGGCTGGCTGCTGGACAAGGAACACGACGCTGTTTTGCGTTCCCTGGTGCTGGAGGCCTTGAACCTGCTGGAAGACCGGGCCACTGTGACGGTGCGCGTCAATCCGGAAGACGAGGCGACGGTCGGCGACATGTTCATGGCCGCGCGCGAGCGCGTGCCCGAGCTCAAGCAGTGGATCGTCAACGGCGACGCGGCCGTGGAGCGCGGCGGCCTGGTGGCGGAAAGCGGCAGCGGCAGCGTGGACTGCCGCCGTGAGCATTTCCGGGAACTGGTGGACGGCATTCTGGTCCATCTGGCCCTGCCCGTCCGTGAGGGCGAGGAGGCCTCCGCCTCCGCCGTGCATGAACTGGTGGAGCGCGAGGTGGAAAAGATCGCGGCCCAGGCTCCCGAGCCGGAGTATCCGGTGGAAGCCGCTCCCGACCTTGCGCCGGAAGCCGGACCGGGGATCGCGTCTGAAGCCCTTGAAGCCGAACCGCTGCCCGCTGACGGGGCCGTTCCCGCGTCCGGCGAAGAGCCGGACATGCCGTTGGAAGCGGAATCCGCGGCGGACCCGAGCGCGGAGGAAGCGACCCGGCAGGCCGCGTCGCCCCCGGTTGAAAGCGCCGCCCCGGAGGAAACTCCGCCCCCGGATTCCGCCGGGAGTGCGCCGCAACTTTCCGATCCCGCGGTCGCGGCTCCCGCGCCAGCCGAACCGCCCGCGCCTTCCGCCGCCCCCGCCGCGCGGGACGTTCAGGCCGAAGCCGGGCCGCCCGCGCCCCTCGCGGAGGAAAGCGCCCCGGAAGAAAGCATTGCGGAGGAAGACATGCCGCAAGCCTGGCTGCCGCCCCTGGGAGAGGAAGCTCCCGAAGCCGCTCCCGCCCCCACTGTGGCCCGTGAGCCCGAATCTGGAGCCGATGGCTATGCGGGCACGGCTGCGGCCGCCGTGCTCGACGCGCCGCGCAAGGAAAATCCCAGCCTCGCGGAACTGGAGGAAGAGCTTTTTCCCCTGGAGAGTGAGGAAGAGCGCGAAGTGCTTGCTGGCGGCGGCTTTCTGCCCGGCGCGGGCGACAAGTAGGCTGGGGGGAGTGCAAACGGCATGAAACTGGACCCGCGCGCCTGCTCGCAACTTCTGAGGACCAGCAATCCCATCCGCCTGTTCGGCAAGGTCAACAAGGTGGTGGGCCTGGTGGCCGAAGGCGGCGGCCTGCGCGCTCCTCTGGGCGCTGTCTGCCATATGCTGCCCGACGGCGAGAGCGAGGGCATCGCCGCCGAGGTCGTGGGCTTCCGCGACGGCAATCTGCTTTTCATGCCCTATGGGGACATGCGCGGCATCCGTCCGGGCAGTCTCATCCGCAACACCAGCCTGCCGCCGGTCTTTCCTGTGGGGCCCGACCTGCTGGGCAGGGCTTTTGACGCCTTCGGCACGCCTCTGGACGCGGGACCGCCCGTGAACGCGGAAATCTACACCTCGCCCCTGCCCGCCGGGGAGAGGGGCCGGGCCGACTTTCAGCGCCAGATGGAAATCCAGGCGCCCTTCACCCCGGAATGGGCGGTCAAGGCCGGAAGCCAGTGGCATCCCGAGCTGGCTCCCATCTACGCCGATCCGCCCAGCCCCCTGCAACGTCCGCGCATTACGGACATTCTGGACGTGGGCGTGCGCTCCATCAACAGTCTGCTGACTCTGGGCAAGGGCCAGCGTGTGGGCATCATGGCCGGTTCCGGCGTGGGCAAGTCCACGCTCATGGGCATGATGGCCCGGTATACCAGGGCGGACGTCAACGTCATCGCCCTGATCGGCGAGCGCGGCCGCGAAGTGGTGGAATTCATGGAGCGCGACCTGGGGCCCGAGGGCATGGCCCGCTCCGTGCTGGTCATCGCCACCTCGGACCAGTCCCCCCTGGTGCGCATGCGCGCGGCCTACGCGGCCACGGCTGTGGCCGAATACTTCCGCGACAAGAGCATGGACGTTCTGTTGATGATGGACTCCGTGACCCGTTTCGCCATGGCCGCGCGCGAAGTGGGTCTGGCCGTGGGCGAGCCGCCCACCACCAAGGGCTATACGCCCTCGGTCTTCGCCCAGTTGCCCAAGCTCCTGGAACGCGCCGGGCGCTCGGCCAAAGGCACCATCACCGGCATTTACACCGTTCTGGTGGACGGCGACGACTTCAACGAGCCCATTGCCGACTCCGTGCGCTCCATTCTGGACGGGCATATCGTGCTCACCCGCGACTTGGCGGACCAGGGGCATTTCCCGGCCATCGACGTGCTGCGCTCCATCAGCCGTCTGCGCTCGGATATCTGCCGGAGGGAGGATGTGCTGGCCGGACGGGTGATCACCCGGCGCATGAGCACTTTCCGCCGGGTGGAGGACATGGTCAATATCGGGGCCTACGCCAAGGGCAGCAATGCGGAAATCGATGAGGCCATCGCCGCCATGCCGGGCATCAACGCTTTTCTTTGCCAGGATGTGGGAGATCCGCAGTTTCTAGAGCAATGCATGCAACAGATGCGGGACCTGGCCCAGGCCGGACAACCCGCTGTCGCCGCCCCGCAGGTGGCCCCTCTGCCGACGGCCTGAGCCGTTTCCGGCGGGCATCTACGGCGTTTCGGCGCGGGCGTCGCGCACGCCGTCCGTTTTTCCTCGCCGTAGGCCAGGACAGACGCATCTAATTTCAGTTTTGCCAGTCTGTTATGTGTCGTGATTATCCGTCAAAACCAGCTTTTTCGGCGCTGGCGGCGTCATCTGGCGCTTTTTGTTTGCTACTGAGCTATCTAGCTAGTAAATAAAGATTTTTTAGATGCGTCTACCCTGCGCCGTAGGCTGTGGCCGCTTGAAGGGGTACGGGGGTTGTGCTAGAGTGAACAAGCTCTGCGCGCCGCGTCGCAATCCCGGCGCGGCCTGCGCATCCACCCGCCCGGTGCGGCGGAACCGCTATTGGAGTCGCCATGTCCCTTTCCCGACTGTTGGGTTTCCTCACGCGCTCCACAAAGAAGAATTCCGGCTCGGCTTCGGCCGACCCCGGCGAGGCCGAGCGTTTTTTCGCCCTGCGCCACCATTCCTTCAAGCTTTTTCTCACCGCCTGGAACAAATTTCAGGAAACCATGACCGAAGTGGAGTACACGCTCTGCTGCGATCATCCCTTCGGCCTGTACCGCGTCCGCGCGCTCTGCACCAGCGTGGCCACCCAGGTGTTTCAGTGCATCCAGCAACTGGAACGGCTGGACCCGGCTCCCGGCCCGGCGCTCTATGCCCGCTTCGCGGAACTGCAAAAAATTGTGGCCGCCGAAGTCTATGAGCCGGAATCCTGCCTGCTCGGGCCGCTGGTGCTGCCCTTGGGCCGTGGAAATCTGGACGACGCGGACGCGGAAGCCCTGGTGGACCCGGCCACGGCCCGCCTGGAAGGCCTGCGCGGGCGCTTTCCCGAAGCCGTGCCCCCCGGTTTTGTGATCACGGCGGCGGGCTGCCAGCATTTTTTCCAGAGCGGCGAGCTGCAAAGCGAGATCAACCGGCGGGTTCAGGCGGCTGGCGGCTTCGGCCCGGAGCATCTGGCAAAACTCTCCGAAAGTCTGGGCGGCTTGGTGGAAAACACGCCCCTGCCCGAGGATCTGGCCGAGGCCGTGCTGGCCGAAGTGCGGGACCTGCGCGCCCGATGTCGCCGGCCCATGCGCCTTTTGCTGCGGGGCCGCCTCTGGCCGCGCGCCTCTTCCGGCGAAGACGGGACGGAGAGCGCGAACGCGGCGGAAAACGTCATGGACCCCGGCCTGCTGCTCTGGGGGCCGTCCGTGCCGCTGGACGCGCCGGACGATGAAATTCTGGAGGCCCTGCACGTCACCCTGGCCCGCAAACAGCGGGCGCAGGCCCTGATCTACCGGCGGGCGCGCGGCCTCACCGAAGCGGACGCAGGCGTCTGCGTGACCTGTCTGGCCGTGGAGGAGGGCGCGTGGGGCGGCCTGACCCACACGGGCAATCCCCTGCAGCCGCACGGGGCCAACGTGCATGTCTATGCCTGCGGCGGCCTGCCGCAGGAAATGGAATATTCCGCTTTGCCCGTGGACATGTTGCGCCTGGCCCGCGCCGCGCCGCACGAGGTGCGCGGCCGCGAGCCGCATGACCCGGAGCATCCGGTTCTGGATGACGCCACGGCCCTGCGGGTGACGGAGCTGGCCCTGGCGCTGGAGGAAGCCGAAGGCCATCCGCTTTCCCTGACCTGGGTGTGCGCGCCCGGCGGCCGGGTGCGGCTTTTGCTGGTGCGGCCCATGATGCTGGCGGCGGATGCGGACGCCTTGCCCGCGCCGGATGAGGCCGCGCCGCCGCCCCTGCTGGCGGGGGGCGTCACGGTCAATCCCGGCAGAGCCTGCGGCCCGGCGATGCCGGTGCGGACCTGGGAAGATGCGCGCCGTTTTCCGCAGGGCGGCATTCTGGTATTGCCGGACGACAGCTACCTCTGGGCTTCGCTTATTGACCGGGCCGCGGGCGTCATCGCCGAGCGCGGCCTGCTGGGGTCCCGTCTGGGGTCCCTGACCCGCGAATTCGGCAAACCGGCCCTGTTCGGACTGAAAAACGCCCTGGAAAATCTGTCCAAAGGGCAAAAAATCACCCTTTGCGCGGATCTGGGCCGCGTGTACCGGGGCCGACGGGACGAACTGCTGGCCGGGGCCGCAAAGCCGCGCGACTTCATGCCGGGCAGCCCGGTGTTCCGCATTCTTCAGCACGCGGCCGCGCATATCCTGCCCCTGACCATCGACGTGGACAGCGTGGATTTCAGGGCCGCCAACTGCGCCACCTATCACGACATCGCCCGTTACTGCCATGAAAAGGCGGTCAGCGCCATGTTCGCGCTGGGCGCGGAAAAGAAGCATGCGCCCCAGCGGGTCAAGCAGTTGCGGGACGCGGTGCTCAAACAGTTCTGGGTGGTCAACCTCAGCGACGGTTTCACCACCACCCCGGCGGGGCCGGTCATCGACGTGGGGCAGATCGCCTCGCGGCCCATGCTGGCCCTCTGGCGGGGCATGAACGCCCATCCCTGGCAGGGGCCGCCGCCTGTGGACGGCAAGGGCTTTTTGTCCGTGCTGTTCGAGGCCACGGCCAATCCGCATCTGGACCCGGCGGCCCAGACGGCCTATTTTTCCGAAAAGAACTATTTTATGATTTCACGCGACTATTGCAGCCTGCATTCGCGCTTCGGCTTTCATTTCGTCTCCGTGGAGGCGCGCCTGGGCGCGCGCAGCAAAGAAAATTATCTACTCTTCCAGTTGCGCGGCGGCGCGGCCAATATTGAGCGGCGCATCCTGCGGGTGCGTTTTGTGGCCGATCTGCTCTGGGAGTTCGGCTTCGCGCCCGTGCTGCGCAACGACGCGGTCAGCGCCCGCCTGGAAGGCATGGACACGGACGAAGGCGAACACCTGCTGGCCGTGGCCGGGTACATGACCATCCATACCCGCCAACTGGACATGATCATGCAGGATTCGACCCAGGTGGCGGCCCGGCGCGAGGAAATGCTCGCCCATTGCCGGGCGCTGTTCACGGGCCGCGACCTGCCCGCAACCGACGCTCAGGAGGCGCCCCCATGCCGTTGACGTCGCCCGCCCCGCACCGGGGCTACAAAGTCATCCACCGCCGTCTGCTGCTGACCCTGCTGCTGCTGGCGCTCACGCCGCTGGCGGCTCTGGGCCTGTTCTGCCTGGACCGCATCAACACCATCTATAACGAAAAGATCAGCGCGGGCCTGGAAGCCGTGACCAGCAGCAAGCACCGCGCCTTGGACACCTTTATTGTGGAGCGGGTGGCCCAGATCAAAACTCTGGCCTTTACCCATCCCTATGCGGAACTGAGCGATCCCGCCCGGCTGAGCGAAGTTTTCAGCGTCATGCAGAACAACAGCCGCTCCTTCGTGGATCTCGGCATCATCGGCATGGACGGCCGGCATGTGGCCTATGTGGGGCCGTATGACCTGCACGACGCCGATTACGCCGACACCCCCTGGTTTCATGAAGTGCTGCGCAAGGGAGTTTATGTCAGCGACGTGTTCATGGGCTACCGGCACGTGCCGCACTTCATCATCGCGGTGCTGCGGCACGAGGGCGGGCGCAGCTACATCATGCGCGCCACCATTGACATGGAAGCCATCGACGCTCTCCTGCGCCGGGTTTATTCCGGCCAGCACAGCGACGCCTTTCTGGTCAACGAACAGGGCGTGCTCCAGACCGACTCGCTCTATCACGGCAAGATCATGGGCAAATTCAAGATGCCCCCGCTCAGTTCCGCCCGCAACGGCATGCTGACCATGCCCCTGGACGTGCCCGCCGACAAGGAGAGCGGCCAGAACCTGCTGGCGGCCATGATGCGGCTGGACTCCATGCCCTGGGTGCTGGTGGTGGTGGACGACGTGGGCGAGAGCCTGCAGCCCCTGCGCCAGCTCCAGGTGCTGATTCTGCTCTTCGTGCTGCTGGGCGGCGCGCTGGTCAGCGTGGGCGCGGTGCTCTGTACCCGGCGTCTGGTGGCCTCCCTGGCCGCCTCGGACCAGAGGCAGGCCCATATCGACGCCCGCATGCTGCAGTCCAGCAAGATGGCGGCCCTGGGCAAGATGGCCGCCGGCGTGGCCCATGAGGTCAACAATCCGCTGATGCTGATCCAGGAAAACGCGGGCTGGATCCGCGACCTGCTGGAGGACGAAAAGCCGGATAACATGCGGAATTACCGGGAAATTCTGGACAGCACGGACAAGATTGAGCAGCACGTCAGGCGCGCCAAGGGCATCACCCAGCGCATGCTGGGCTTCGGCCGCCGCATGAATCCCAGCCGGACGGAAATCCTGCTCAATTCCTTGGCGGATCAGGCCGTGGAAATGCTCAAGACCGAGGCCGCCAACCGCAATATCGTCATCACCAAGGAGTTTGATCCGCACCTGCCCGTGATTCTGTCGGACCCGGCCCAACTGGAGCAGGTTTTCATCAACATCATCGACAATGCCATCGACGCCATCGGCAGGGACGGCAGCCTGCGCATCCGCACCGAAGTCTGCGAGCAGGGCGCGCGGATTTTCTTTGCGGACAGCGGCCCGGGCATGGACGAGGAAACCCTGAAGCGCATTTTCGATCCCTTCTTCACCACCAAGAAGGTGGGCGAGGGCACGGGGCTGGGCCTGGCCATCTGCTTTACCATTCTGGAAAAGCTGGGCGGCCGGATTGAGGTGCAAAGCCAAGTGGGCCGGGGCACCACGTTTTGCATCACCCTGCCGCTTGAGCCCATGCAAGGCCCGCAGGAAGAGGAGATCGAGGAATGACCCCGTGCCTCCCGCGGGCGGCATGGCCGGAAGCCGCATCAACCTTTTGAGCCAGGAGCGCCTATGCGTGTGTTGTTCGTGGACGATGAAGTGGAATTCCTGCAATTGATGGAAAAACGTCTCTCCCGGCGCGGCATGGAAGTCAGCACCGCCCCGGACGGGCAGCGGGCTCTGGAGCTGCTGGACGCGACCCTGGCGGACGGCGGGGAGATGTTCAAGGTCGTAGTTATGGATGTGCGCATGCCGGGCATGGACGGCCTGGAAACCCTGCGCCGCATGAAGGCCAAGGCCCCGGCGCTGCCGGTGATCCTGCTCACCGGGCACGCCTGCATGGGCGTGGCCGTGCAGGGCATGGATCTGGGGGCTTACGACTACATGCTCAAGCCCGTGTCCATCAGCGAACTGATCATCAAGATGGAGGAAGCGGCCCGTTCCGCTGTCTGATATGGCTGTGCTGAAGCGCTTGCGCCGCTGGCTGGGCCGCGGGGAACCGCCCGCGCCGGATCCCGCCGAACTGGCCCGCGAGGAGGAGTTCAAAGTCCGCCTGCGGGAGCGTTGCGCGCGTTTCCGGCGACTGCTTTCGGCCAACAAAAGCGCCCTGGAAGCCATGAGCGATGTGGAGGAACGCCTTGCGGGCGTCAAACCCTTCGGCATGGACTATGTGCGCGCCGCGAGCACCCGCACGGTGACCGCCGTGTTTCAGATGGTGCGTGAGCTGAACGCCCTGTCCGACAACGGCTATGCCTCGTTGCAGGAGGCCTTTGATCGCATCAGGGGGGACATGGAGCGTCTGCTGGCCCTGCCGGAGCATGCGGCGCGGGGGCCGCTGATCCTGCCTCTGGCCGACGTGCGCCTGACCGACCTGCCCCGGGTGGGCGGCAAGATGGCCAATCTGGGCGAACTGGCCGCCAACGTGGGCCTGGACGTGCCTGACGGTTTCGCGGTGACGGTGGCCGCCTATTACCGCTTCATGGAATATAACGGCCTGCGAAGCGAGCTAGAGCGCCGCATCCAGGCCACGGACATGCGCAGTCTGGATGAAGTGTTCAGCCTGTCCGCCGCCTTGCAGCAATGCGTGCTGGCCGCGCCGCTGCCGCCGGACCTGGAGGCGGCCGTCACCGAAGCCGTGGAGGCCATGAAGGAGCGCGCCGGTGACGATCTGCTCCTGGCCCTACGCAGCAGCGCCGTGGGCGAGGACGCTCTGGGCGTGACCTTTGCCGGGCAGTATCGCTCGGAACTTAATGTGCCGCCCGAAGAAGCCTGCGAGGTCTGGAAGGAAATCGTGGCCAGCAAATACGCGGTCACGGCCATGAGCTACCGCTATCAGCGCGGCATTCCGGACGACGTGGCGCCCATGTCCGTGGGCGTGCTGGCCATGGTCCGGGCCGGAGCGGGCGGCGTGGCCTACAGCCGCGATCCCGTGGCAGCCTCCAGGGGGCAGGAGCGGGTGGTGCTCAATGCCGTGCCGGGCCTGCCCCAAGCCGTGGTGGACGGGGCCGTCACGCCCGACGTTTTTGTGTTCAGCCGCGAAAATCCGCCGCGTTTGCTGGAAAAACATCCGGCCGACGCGGCGGCCGCGCCCAGCCTCACCGCCGTCCAGGCCGCCGAACTGGCCCGCGTGGCCCTGGCGCTGGAAGAATATTATAACGAGCCTCAGGATGTGGAATGGGCCCTGGAAGCCGGCGACGGGCGCATCATGGTCTTGCAGAGCCGACCGTTGCGCGAGGCCGACGGCGGCCCCGACAGGGGGGAAGGCGCTCAGGCGACGGAACTGCCGCCGGGCCTGACCGTTCTGGCGGGCGGCGGCGTGCCGGTGAGTCCCGGCGTGGGCATGGGACCGGCCTTTGTGGCCCGCAAGGAGGCGGACATGCTCTCCTTTCCCGAAGGCGGCGTGCTGGTGGTGGAGCGGGCCTATCCCCGCTGGGCCACGCTGTTGGCGCGCGCCTCGGGCCTGGTCAGCGAAACCGGCGGCATGGCCGGGCATCTGGCCTCTGTGGCGCGGGAATATCGTCTGCCCGCCGTTTTCAGCCTGCCGGACGCCTGCCGCCTGCTGGAGAACGCCGGTGACGTGACGCTGGATGCGAACCGCAACGTGGTTCTGGCCGGACGGCAGGCCCAGTTGATTCCGCCCATGGCCGCGCCGCCCAATCTTATGGCCGGCAGCCCCGTGTATCTGCGCCTGGAGGCCCTGGCGCAGCTTATGACCCCTTTGCACCTCCTGGATCCGGATGCGCCGGAATTCGCGCCGCAACACTGCCGGAGCCTGCACGACATCACCCGTTTCTGCCATGAGAAAGCGGTGCGGCTGATGTTTGACGACGATGCGGGCGTCGGGCGGCGCATGGGCAAACAGCTCAAGGCGGGCGTCAAGCTGCAGTATTGGGTGGTGGACATGGGCGGCGGCTTCACCCGGACTGTTGGCGGCCCGGTGGTGGATCTGTCCGAGATCGCCAGCGCGCCCATGCTGGCGCTCTGGGAAGGCATGGTGGCCGTCCCCTGGGCCGGGCCGCCCAGCAGCGGAGCCGCGGGTTTTATGAGCGTGGTTTTTGAAAGCGCCATGAATCCGGAACTGGAGAGCACCGCGCCCACCACCATGGCGGAGCGCAACTTCTTCATCATCGGCGACCGCTATATGATTCTCCAGGCGCGCTACGGCTATCATTTCTGCACGGTGGAATGCTTGGCCGGAGAGGACAGCCATGAAAACTTCGTGAACTTCCAGTTCAAGGGCGGCGCGGCCGACCGCGAGCGCCGCCGCCTGCGCGCCCGGATGCTGGCCGGTCTGCTGGAAGGGCACGGCTTTCGCGCCGATGTCAAGGACGATTCGCTTTTTGCCGTGGCCGAGGGCTTCGACGCCGCGGAAACGCTGCGGAAAACCCGCCTGCTGGGCTATCTGCTGATCCACAGCCGCCAGGTGGACATGATTATGCGGGAGAGCGCCAAGGCTGAAGCCCTCAGGAAAAAGCTGGCCGGGGACATGGACGCGCTGGCCGGAAAGCCGCTGAAATACGGCGAAAAGCCTTCGCATTGACAGCGGCCGTCCCCTGCCATATATCTATAGGCCGTTGCGATTTGCGGGCAGTTAGCTCAGCTGGTGGAGCACCGCCCTTACAAGGCGGGGGCCACAGGTTCAAGTCCTGTACTGCCTACCAAATATGTCAAGGGGTTACGGCATGACGCCGTAGCCCCTGTTTTTGGGTCATATAAAAATTGGTCATATGAGGCTGCCTGTCAAAGACGGTTGCGGCAGGTTCTCCATGACCGACTTCTTTTGGTTATTTTTGACGTGCTGATAATGCTTAAGAACCCTCATGGGACTTTTGTGCCCCATGAGAACCGCTACTGTGCCATAATCCGCACCTGAAGCGATGGCTTCTGTAGCGAACCCATGCCGCAAGTCATACGGTCGGATATGACGCGTAATACCAGCGCGCTTTAAGGCCCAACGCCATGCGTGACGAATATGGGCCACCTGTTTTCCTTTGTATGTAACCACATACTCGAATCCATGTTCCGTGTCCTCATCATGCCATTGTCGGACAAGTGATAACAATGATTTCCTGAGGGGAACTTCCCGCCACGGGTCTGTATTGCCCTTTGGTTTTTTGCCACCATCTGGTAAAGCCTCTGGTAACATATCGCCGCAAAAGCGACTTCACACGTTACCAGCGCCCGATTCCCGGTGAGCGGGTGCAAATGGATACCTGCAAAATTGCTCCCGGCCTGTATTAATATACCGCCGTGGACGACTGTACCCGTTATCGTGTCTTGCGGGTCTATGCCCGCCGGACTGCGAACAATACCTTGGATTTCCTTGATCGCGTCCTTGAGGAAATGCCCTTTCCCGTTCAACGCATACAGACGGATCGCGGCCGTGAGTTTTTTGCCGTTATCGTCCAAGAGCGCCTAAAGCGCTATGGAATCAAGTTTCGTCCGAACAAGCCAGCCTCGCCACGTTTGAACGGGAAGGTCGAGCGCTCGCAAGAAACGGATAAGATTGAGTTCTACAGCACCATCGACCTGTCATCGCCCGAATTTGATATGCTTCTGGTTGAATGGCAGCACTACTATAATTGGGAGCGTCCCCCCAGTGCCCACAGCGGGAAAACCCCTATGGAGCGTTACTGCGAATTGATGGCACAAACGCCACTAAGGGACGATAACACGAGTGTAAGGATAAATAGGCTCATGATTTCTCAATCCCTACCAGCAAATCGGTAGCGTCGCAAGGCGGGCTGATATTCAGGTGAACGGAAAAGCAGGCGGCGGCTGCGGGGAAGGGGTGGAGGAATGTTGCCGTAAAGCTCTGTATGAAGGAGGCAGTATGGCATCACCCAAATACAGGATTACGCCCTACAGCCTGCGACACGTCATGCTCACCGAAGCGCTGGAGTACGAGGCGGACGTCAAGGCCGTGGCCGAGGTCATGGGCCACGCGAACCCCACCATGCTCCCGCGCGTCTTCGGCACACGCGGTTCCGCCTGCGCAAAAAGGCGGTCAATGCCGCGCCGGGACAGGGGATCAAGCCGGAATAGACAGTATTTCGGCAGAGGCGGGGGGCGTTGACGCCCCCCGTGCCGATGTCACGTCGCAATACTCCGGGATCGTGTACAAGCCAACGACAGATTTTTTGAATAAGCCGGGGCAGCACATGCTCTGAAAAGTGAATTCCAAAAAGCTCCGTCGGATTCGCAAACTCAACCGCCGCTCAACCATCTTACAATTACGCTGAAGTCGTCGGTCATACTTTCCTCCCTGCCGCGGGAAACACACGGCCTCAGTCTGGGCGGCATGTTCAGCGTTTTCGTGACGGTTGCGCAACAAAATCACAATATATCTCTTCCAGGCTGCCGTCCACGCTCGTCCCGGTTGTTTACGGGGATATCCTGAGCAGAAGGCCATCCGGTGAAAACCCTTTCTATCCTCCTTATCTCTTCCACCGATTGTGTTTCCCTGTCCCGCATGGCCGTTCGTCCCCAAACAGGACGTTTTCCGGACCGGCCGGCAAGATGCCGCTGCTCCGCCCGGAGGGTGTGAAGCCGTTTCCTGTCTGGACAAGGCGGACTGGGCACCGTATATATAAAAAAGCGGCAGTCTTTGATTTTGCACAGAAAGAGAAGGGCCGACGTTTCCCTTGGTCCGTATTGGGTGAGGCGGTGTCCGGTGGTTCTACTGCCGCCGGTTCTGGCAGAGGATGTTCCAGCAGGAGCGGGCGGTGCGCATGCCCCCATTTTTACAGCATGGCGGACCGTGGCAACGGCGGCTGCGCGGCGGCGTTTTCGCGCTGGCCGTGGCGGTGGTCTGCCTGTTGCCGGTTGTCGGTTGCTTTGGCTTTGCCGCCGACATCACGCCCGGAGCCGTTCCGGGAGGCGAAAGCGGGGTTTCCGAGCGCCCCCGTGTGCTGGAGCGGGTGGACGAATCAGCGTTCAGCGCCGCGCCGGTTTCGACGCCCGAGGATGCGGCCCCGGCGCTTTCCGCTTCAGACGCCGCGACGCCGGACGCTTCCGGTCCTTCCGACCCTGAAGGCGCGGCCGCCGCGCGCGTGGGGCGGCCTGTTTCCGCCGATACGATAGGGCCGTCGCCCGCCGTCCTGCCGGACAAGGACGATCTCCCTTCCGCGGAAGCGTCGGCATCTCCGACCGCCGCTGTTGCCGTGCCGAAAATCAAACTCTTCGGTACGGTGGAGTTCAAGCGTCCGCTTTCTTCGCTGCCCGCCTGGCTGGACCTGCTCAAGCGCAATCAGGCAGATCCCATTTTCATACCGGAAAAGCACTTCAACAAAAAGGTGACCTGGGCGCAGTTCAAGGAAAAAGCCAAGGGCAAAAATCCCATGAACCTTCTGCGCTATGTCAATTCTTTCTGGAACACCTGGCCTTATCGCGAGGATATCGAAAACTGGGGCCAGGCGGATTATTGGGAAATCCCCGCGGAATTTTTGAAAAAATCCGGCGATTGCGAAGATTATTCCATTATCAAGTATTTTACGCTTAAGGAATTGGGCATTCCGCCCGAAACTATGCGTATCGTGGTGGTTCGCGATACGATCCGCAACATGGCCCATGCCGTACTGGTGGTGTACATGAACAACGATGCTTATGTGCTTGACAGCCTGAGCAACGTTGTTTTGTCCCATACGCGCTTCGGCCACTACAGCCCCCAGTATTCGGTCAATGAATTCGGGCGCTGGGCACATCTCAAAGGCCGCAAGCTGAAATAAGGTGACTGATATGGAATTGCAGGAAATGAACGCACAGGCCGCAGCCAGACAATACCGCATGAAAAAAACCGTTGTGGCGAGCGTGGGACTGTTGTTTTTTGTATTGGTGGCCGCAGTGGCTTTTGTGCTTTGTAATTTCCAGCTCAAATACAGCACGCAGGAGATTCTGAACAAGCAGCGTGATATCCAGCAGGCCTGGGTGGACAGATCTCTGGAATCGGCCCGCGTCTGGCGCAATAAACTGGTGGAGCAGGCGCGTTTTATCAGCGCGGCGGAAATGTTCCGTCTCTTTGCCGCCGATGTGCGCGGCCTAGGGCCTGAGGAACAGGAACGGCTTGCCGCGTCCGAGGCGACCCAGAGCGATGACGAAGCCCTGCGCTCTCTGGCTGAGCAGCTCTCCTATATGCGTGATATTCTCCAGGATTTTGTGCGCCGCAGAGGCTGGACGGCCGCCCGCGTCGTGGCTCCGGACGGCGCTTTACTGGTGGCTCCGTCCGGGAGCGGGCCGCTCAGCCCGGCCCAGACCGCCCTGGTGGGCCGGGCCGGTGCGGACAGGGGGCTTGCCTTCGGACCGGTGCGCGCTTTGAACGGCAATCTGGTTATGGACATGGTTGATCCGCTCTATGAGGTTCTAGGCGAGGGCGATCCCAAACCTGTGGCTTTTCTATTGCTCACTGTGCCCGTGGAAAAAGCCATGGCCGATTTTCTGGCCCGCAACCCGGACCAGCATGAGGATTTTCAGCCGCGCATTCTGGATCGTACCTCCTCGGGTATGGAAGTGGTGCTTTTGCGTGACGGCAAGCCAGTTCTCGCGCCGGCCGCCTTTCAGCCGGGTACGGATATGAGCCTTCCCTTCATGCGCCGCAGCGCCCTGACCGGTGGTGGGGAAGTCTACTCTCTGGGCGGCACGCTTACGGATCTGAACTGGTGCCTCGTGCTGGAAGTGCCGGCCTCGCTGGTGGATGCCCAACTGGAAGGACAGGCCACCCAGATCTACGGCCTGGGCGTGTTGGGCAGCTTGGGCGTCGCCCTGCTGCTGGCGTTTATCTGGGCCAGCATGGTCAGCCGCTCGCACCGGGCCACGGCCCGCCATTTTCAGCATTTGTACACAGTGATCCGCCAGCAGAAGCTGATGCTGGACAGCATCAACGCTTCCCTGCAGGCCGGTTTGCTGCTGGTGGACGGCCATGGCCGCGTGCAGGTCTGCAATCCGGCTTTCTGCCAGATGGCGGCCAGACATGAAGAAGAAATGCTCAATGCCGTCCTCTCCGACATACTGCCGGAAAAGGCCGCTTCGGATCTGATGCGGGGCATGGAAGTGGTGAGCCGCAGCGGCCGTATGGACAGTATCGAAATTCCCCTGGATCAGCCTGACGGAGCGCGTCTTTACCGCGTGACGCTTTTCCCCTTTGAGGATCATCAGGGAGACGGCGGGCGCACGCAGGGCGGCTGTGTGGGAATTTTCCAGGATATTACGGAGTTCCGTCGCCGGGCCGAGGCCGCCCGTGAGCGCCAGGCCAGCATTATCGTTGCTCTGGTGCGGGCCATTGAAAGTGTGGACGTCAATTTGATCGGTCATTCGCAGAAGATGGAACGGGTTTCGGAACTGCTGGCCGCCAGTATGGATCTGCCGGATCAGGACAAGGAAACCCTGCGTCTGGCCGCGCGGCTTTCGCAGGTGGGCAAGATTTTTGTGCCTCATCATCTTCTGAGCAAGAAGGGCAAGCTCACGCCTGAGGAACAGCGGGAGGTCCAGCGCGCGCCGGAATACGCCTTCAAGGTGCTGCACGATCTTCAGTTCAGCCTGCCGGTGCCCGAGGCTGTCTACCAGATGGGCGAGCGCCTGGACGGCACGGGGCAGCCCCGGCAGCTCAAGGGCGGCGAAATTGTCGCCAACGCCCGTATTCTGGCTGTGGTCAACGCTTTCTGCTCCATGGTCAGCACGCGTTCCTACCGGGCTGGCATGAGCCCGGAAGAAGCGGTGCGTCTGCTCTCCCAGGATCCCGGTTTTGATCCCGCCGTGGTGTCCGCACTGGCCCGGTTGCCCGAAGACGCCGTGCGGCGGGCCGTTGACGCCCCGGCCGAGGACGCCGACGGGGAAGGAGAGATTGCCGGGACGGAACAGGGCGAGGCGTCCGGCGGCGCTGACGGCGCTGCGCGGCAGTGAGGGAACAGGCTTGCGCATGGCCGAGAATTTGACGCCCTCCGCAGCCGCCTCCGGGGTCGCTGAAAGGCCCGGAACGCCCGAAACCGTGGACGTGGCGGTCAATATTTTTGCCAAACCCTTTCAGACCGCCTTGTCCCTGCTGTCGCTGCTCAAGCACAGCGGGGAGCATGTGGGCGTGATCTGGCTGCAATTCGAGCCGTACGGTTCGCGGTATGATGCGATTGCGCCCTATTATATCGCCCACTATCTGCGGGAGCGCCTGGGCGAGCGCTGCCGGGTTTTTCAGCCGGATTTCTGGCTGGCCCGCGAGGCAGTTGATCCGGCACGTCTCGGCGATGCGGCCTACCGTTCGGGTATCCGCTACCAGTATGCCTTTGAGCGCAGTCAAAGCCGCAAGCTTTTTTTGATGCACAATGACGTTCTGGTGCTCCGTGATATTCTGGGTGCCATGCTGCGGGAAATGGGCGAGGCCTTTGCCGTGGGCTTGCTCGGGCAGTGCTGGAACTGCCCGGCCCACCGGGAGGAACTGACGCGCGAAGTCATGGGATGCGCTGCGTGCGGGCCGTTGTCTTATGCGGATTTTCAGCCGGGTTACGCGGCGTTGCGCAGCTTGTACACCTTGGCGCGACAACGCGGTATTTTTGTCCGGCCATATGACAAGGGCTTCGCGGATAGCTTTGAGCGTCGGCCCTGGCCGTTGCCGGAATGCCGGATCAATGAATGGGCCTGTCTGCTGGATCTGGAGAAAACCCGTCCGCACTGCGCGCCGTTCGGTCCGTCGTTTCCGCCCGGCGCGTTCCAGCAATGCGGTTCCGCGTGCCTGGATATCAGCGTGCCCTGGTTCAGGGATATGCACGCCCTAGGACTGAGCGCCAGGCATTTTGAGCTTCAAAGCTACCTGAAACACTGGGTGGGTACAGGCAATAAGAGTCCCCGGCGTTACGCCCTGGCCGAGGCAAACGCCCTGAAGTTGCTGCGGCGCCATTATCCTGAATATCTTCAGTGGCTGGCGGAAAAAAGCGGACAGGTTTTTTTAAGCGAACCGAAAGACTCGGACGACTAATTGCAAGGAATTTTGTATCGTTATGATCTAAGGTGTTCTTTTGCGCACTAAGTCAGCTTACTGACCGAAGACAGGGTAAATTAACCTGTTGGAGCATGACACTTAGCGGTTATTCATGGGTCTGTAAGAGGTGCTTCCATGTCAACGGGGTGCCTGCAGTAATGTTCTGTGTTGATTTTTTGTTAAGAATCTCGTCATAATACCGTGGATGCAGCCCATATCCCGGACGGATACAACGCACGTTTTCCGGTGTGAAGGACTCACCAGCGCGGACGTCTTTGACCACAAACAGAGAGCGGCGAAATATGATGCTCTCCTCTTCTTTTTCCGTTAGCGAATAATTGACATGGCCAAGCGCTTTTTCCGCTGCACGAATGTCTTTGACCATTTGCGAGAACTCTTCCGGTTCCATGGAAAAGGCTGAGTCCGGCCCGCCGTCAGCACGTGACAGAGTGAAATGCTTTTCAATAATACGCGCTCCCAGCGCAACCGCCGCAACGGCCACAGCACTGCCCATAGTGTGATCGGAAAGGCCCGCAGCACAGTGAAAGGTCTGTGCCAAGTGCGGAATAGTTCGTAAGTTTGCCTCTTCCGGCGGAGCGGGATAGGCACTGGTACATTTGAGCAGAGCAAGCTTTTTTGTACCGTTTTCACGCAAGGTTGCCACGGCTTCAGCTATTTCGGCAAGCGTGGTCATGCCGGTGGACATGATGACCGGCTTGCCGGTGGAGGCAATCTTTTTGAGCAGCGGAGTATCCACTACTTCAAAGGAGGCTATCTTGTAACAGGATACGTTCATCTGTTCCAGAAAGTCCACGGCCGTGGCGTCAAAGGGTGTGGAAAAGCAGTCCATGCCCAGAGTATTGGCCAGCGATTTGAGGTGCGGCTGCCATTCCCACGGTGTGTAGGCTTTTTGGTAAAGTTCGTGTAATGTTCTGCCTTCCCAAAGTGTTCCCCTGATCTGAAAATATTCGTTATGGCAGGGTATGGTCATGGTGTCCGCTGTGTAGGTCTGTAACTTGACGGCATCGGCTCCGGCATCGGCCGCCGCCCGCACGATAGCCTCGGCGCGCTCAATGCTGCCGTTGTGGTTGGCGGAGAGTTCTGCGATGATATAGCTATCATTTTTATCAAACATTTCTCTCATCCCTCAGCGTTATGCAGACATCCGCAAGCAGTTTGTCCGTTTTGCGTGAAGCGCGCGTAAGATGCAAGCGAAATTTCCCCACATCCCAAAACGCAGGCGGATAGCCGTCGGCATCCAGCATGCGTATTTTGTCAAAAAGTTCTTCCAGTGTTTGCACGCCATCAAGATTGCTTTCTTCAGGTTTTCTTCGCTTGAAGATTGTTACTTCTCCATATTGAGGAGTTGAAGCGGGATATGTATTAAGAATTTCGATTATCATCTCCTGAATAATCGCATTGGCGCGAATGTATATTTCTTCAGCAGTTCCCAGTAAAGAAAGCGGACGCTTCAGATAGATGGGGCCAGTATCAATACCTTCGCTACAGCGAAAAGCACTTATCTTTGTTTCCTGATACCCTCGTATTATGAGATTTTGCAAGGGGCTGCCCCCGCGTCCATAAGGCAGATCCGTCATATGAAAAATCACGCACTCGAAACGTTTCCATATGGTTTCGGGAATAATCCACGACCAGTGCGGGAAAAAAATGTAGCGTGGGGAGAGACTTTCCAGTAATTCAAGCGTCAGCTCCTGCTGTGCCTGTATCAGGCGACAAGGAATGCCTGTTTTGTTCTGGACAGCTTCCGCCAGGTGCCGGCACCAAGGGCGTGAACCGGCAATAACACAGCCTGCTTTCATAGCAATGTCCTGTAGAGAATGAAGGCTTCCGCCGCCTCGCAGCCACAAAAACATCCTCTGAGGGCAGCCAGATGTTTGACGGCCTCTATGCTGCGCGGGTGAGGCCAGGGGCGCATTTCCGATGCATACTCCTGTAGGGCGAGGCATTTTTTTTCAAGCGTAACCGAAATATCCACAAAGACATTGGGGCAGAAGGGGGGAGCCGTCTGTGGCGGAGTGTACTCCGTGCTGGAAAGCACTTCAAAGCCAAGAATGCTTAACGGATTACTGTCGGGCAAAGGCCGAAAAGCGGTCATAACCGCCTGATGAGTCAATCGGTGATCCTGATTCATGTCTCCGGCATGGTGGGTAAGGACAAGATCAGGTTGCACCCGCCCCGCAAGGGATTCAATACGCTGTATGATATCCAGCAGGGAAACCGTGTCGAAACGATTGTCCGGTAAGGAGGCAAAATGCACGTCTGCTGTCCCCACGCCCAGAACACTGGCCGCTCGTTGCGCCGACAGTCGAGCGTTTGCGCGGGCGTCGGCTGCTTCCGTGCCGCGGGCCAGCGGGCCTTCGCCAAGCAAAAGAATAGTGATGTGCGCACCCTGTGCGGAAAGCCTGGCCAATGTACCGCCGCAACCCAGCATTTCGTCATCAGGGTGGGCGGCCACAACAAGAGTGTTACGCGCGGTACTGAACATTTTCGCTATTCCAGATAGTCAGGATAAACAAAACAGGTAGCGGCATGCCCGTTAACGATTTGTGTGCCTGCTTCTTTCCGAAAGGTTTTGATAAAAAGCCTGTGCGAAGCAATGTTGTCTTTTTTTACCATTGCCCATATTTTTCGGACAGATTGTTCGGCCAGAGCCTGTTTGCAAGCTGCGCGCAATGCCGCCGTTGCAATTCCCTTCTTTCTATGTCCCGCTGTCACAGCGATAGTAAGGATATATTCATATTTCGGCAGCTGCGGGTCACGTTGCATACGCACATAGCCACAAGGTTTATCATCAAAACTGACAATATAGAAAGGATTGTTTTCATGAATTTGTCTGTCAAACCAAGCAAGATGCGTTTTCCAAGAAATTTTTTCACTATGGAAAGATATGCTTCGCACGCCAGGATCATTGACAAGAGCGAAAATGAAGGCGATGTGCGTCATCCCGCACGCGACGCAGGGTCAAGCTCTCTCTCTCTCTCTCTCTCTCTCTCTCTCTCTCTCTCTCTCTCTCTCTCTCTCTTGGCTGCTCCTATGAGTGGCCGCACCGGAGTATCCCACCACAGTTCTTCAATCAGGTCCAGAAAAGCCGCTTTGTCCCGGTAACGGTGACAGGTACCTCCGGCAGGCTGTTTTTTTGCGGGGAGTGTTCCCGCCAGCAGAGCCTCGGCATTATCCAGAAAAAGCTCTTCCAAGGTGGCGGAAAGCGCAGCATGCGTTGTTTTAAGTGTTTCCACAGCCGGGTTAAAAAGTACTTCCCGCTGTAATAAAATATCCCCGGTATCCAGACCGGCATCCATTTTATGAATGGTAACCCCCTTGGGCGTATCCTCAAGAAAGCTCCAAAGATTGGGGTCGTTACCCCGATTCCACGGCAGCAGGGAAATATGCAGGTTGATGACACGGTCGTGCAGATAGTCCAGCATAGCCTGTGTAAGAATATATTGATAGCGGTAGCTGATGCCAAAATCAAAATGGTACGTCTGTAAAAAAGCCATATCCAACGGTTCTTCCCGCCGAATCACAGTATGCCCCAACTCATACAGGTGAGCTTCAATGCGAGGGCAGGCGGGACCAAGAAAAAGAACATTCATCTACGCGTCCTCAGAATATCGGCTCTATGCCTTGAGTTGCTTACATGGTGCCAGAACACGGGCAGCTCCCTGTGCGTCCACCAATTGGTCCAGTCGGGCAACCATGTGGCGGCAATACTGTGCATCCGTGAGCATAGCCATAAAGGCAACTCTTGAAAAGCGCGGCGCATAGCCTTTTTCAGCCAGCCAATAGCATATGTGGCGCTGATTCTCCGCGCCCAATATAGTCAGAAAAGGTACGCCCAGACAGCACAGTTCCCAACAGGTGGAGCCGCCTGCCGTGATGCACAAATCCGTGTCCAGCAGCAGGGACGGCATGTCGTCCACGCGCGGCAGAACTTCCAGCCGGGCCGGGCCGCGGGCAAAGGCTGCGCGAATACGTTCCGTGTTCATGGCACCCTGAATGATGCGAACGGAGTGGCCTGTCATCTCCGGCAGGGTCATCTCGGCGGCGATTTTTTCCAGATATTCAATAAAATTGCCGCCCCCCAGCGTCACAAGGATGTTTAGCGGCCGCTGGGGCCTGATACGCATTTGCGCCCTTTTGTGAGCATCCCGGAATTCTTGTCGTAAGAGCACATAATCCAGCCCAAGCAATTTGCGGCCAATATTGCCCTGATACGTCAGCAGCTCTGCACTGATATTCTGGTTCAGCAGCACATCACAATGGTATTCAGGCAGATGCGCATAGTCGTCGATGACCAGCAGTCGATAGCCTGCCCGCATGACGGCCAGCTGGCAGGCTGTGTCGAAGTGATAGCCGTCCAGGACAACCCAGATAGGAGCAGCCGCAGTTCCCGGAACCGGCAGACTGGCCGCCTGAAGCTGTCGCAGCAGACTGTCGGGAGCCTCTGCCACAGGCGGCATATCCGGCAGACAGTGCAGGGGAATATCCTCTCGTGCTAGACGCTCTCGTAGCCAGTCGACACCAAGACGGCAGATCATGTGCACGTCCAGTCCTTCCCTGCGGGCAGCCTGAGCCAGCGCAAGACAGCGCATGACATGTCCGGTTCCCATGTGAGGGGCGGCGTCAGCGCGGATGAGGAGCACGGCGTTAGGCGACATCAGAGGGGAACAGCTTCTCGCCCTGTCTGTATGCCCTGCGGGATCGCTTGCCGAGTACAAGATAGTCAAGATGGGCCGGCAGTCCGTCTCCGGGGCGGGCGTAATCGAGCATATCCTGCGTCAGTGTTTCTCCTGCAATAATATCTCGTGCGGCCACAACACTGCGTCGCACTACTGGTGGTTGGGCGCGTTCCTCCGGCGTCATAATGCGCCGGGGATTGCCGAGGGCAATTTCCACCTCACGGATGGTTCGCACAAAATCCTCAGCTTCCTGCGGTTCCAGCGACATGATATGTTCCGGGCTGCGGATGCAGCGATTCAGGGTAATGGTTTTTTCCAGCATGTCGGCACCAAGGGCCACGGCAGCGATATCCATAGTCGTGCCAGGGGTATGATCGGAGAATGCCACAGGGTAGGGGAACATCTGCCGCAAGGTCTGCACCGTACGCAGATTGATGCTTTCAAGGCGCGCAGGATAGCCGGAAGGGCAATGGTTGATAATGAGGTTACGGCATCCGGCCGTTTCCAGAGTATCGACAGCCTGTTCGACTTCACCAAGCGTCGCGCTACCCGTGTCAATTTGGACTACCCAGGGAAAACGCGCCGCCTGTCTGAGCAAGTGGTGGTAGTTGATGTCGCCCGAGCAAATTTTAACGCACGCGCAGCCTGCGTTGGCAAGAAACTCCATTTCTTCGGCATTACTGGCGGTGGCAAAGAAAAGGAGATTTTTTTCTTTGCAGTAAGCGATAAGCTCCACCCATTCGGGAAAAGTCAGCTCTCGACGGGACAGGATTTCCTGTAGAGACTCCGTGATCGTTTCCCTTTCTCCGGTGTGTCTGTTTTTCAGCACCTCATAGGTAAACAGCGTATCCTTGGAAGGGACGATTTTTTTTGCGTCAATTATTTGAAATTTGATGGCATCAGCACCCGCTTGAACGGCCATATCCACAAGCAACTTGGCTGTTGGCAGGCCGTCATGCGTGGGACCTGCTTCAAAAACAATACTGACGGGCCGTTTTGAGGGGTGAGGCGTGCAGTCAAATATCACGGGTGAGTCCTTCCTGTTTGAGCAGATGGGCGCAGGCTTCGAGAAAAGTGAAGTCTTCAGCGGTATCAATATCTATGGAGCGCAAGGCAGGCATCCGGTAGCCCTTGATCCGGGAAGGGTAGAAGGATCGGTATTTCCTGAGCGCCGTCACCGTAATTGCATAGGTGCTGCCGTTGCCGATAAGCCCTTCGGGGACCTCTTGTGATTTCCTTGTCACAAGTAGAGGAAAGGCGGGCACAAGAAAACCCTCGGCGTTCTGGTACAGCATCTGATGAGGCGGATGATCATAGCCGGAGACCGCATGAACGGCATCAGTACCTGATGTTAGAAGTTTCATGACAGCGCAAATGTCATCAGCAGTCCGAAGCGGTGCTGTCGCGTACAAACAGCAGAGAGCATCATAGAATGTCCCCGCCTTTTCGGAGCGTGCAAGAAATTCAAGGCAGACATCCGCACAGCTTGCCATATCTGAACCAAGTTCTTCTGGTCGCTCATCGACAGAAAAACCGGCAGTACGTACAATATCTGCTATTTCCTTGTCCTCAGTCGATACGACGACAGTATTGAAACAGCCTGAATCCCTCGCGGCTTCACATGTCCAAAGTACCATTGGTTTTCCCATAAATGGCAGGATGTTCTTACGGGGGAGACGTTTTGAGCCACCCCGGGCAGGTATAAGGGCAAGTCGTTGGTTCACGCTAGTTTTCCTGTGCTACAGATTCTAAGTTTGTGATTTACAAAGGAAACTGCTGCTTTTATTGTTATAGTTATGGCGTAATATGGTGTATTTGTGTATATAAAAATATATAATTATATACTAACTTCCTTATATTTTATTCAGAAGAAGCTATGTACAATTTACAATACGTTCAATATCTGTTTCCGTCATCCCTGGCCAGAGCGGCAGGGTCAGGATTTCCCGATAGGCGGCTTCAGCCACTGGGCAGAGGCCTTCCCGTGTGCCGACTACCTGCTGGTAATAGGGATGCAGGTGTACGGGGACGTAATGCACGTTGGCCCCGATACCTTTAGCGCGCAATCGTCGGAATATCTCATCCCGGTTCGGGGTGCGTACCACATAGAGATGATAGGCATGCCGTACTTCTGCCCGGCGTTTGAGCGGCCGGAGACTTGCCAGGTTTGCCAGGGCGGCATCATAGACCTGGGCCAGTTGATTGCGTTTTTTAATCCAGCCTTCCAGTTTTTTGAGTTGGGAACTGCCCAGTGCGCATTGTAAGTCCGTAATGCGGTAATTGTATCCCAGTGCAGTCATTTCATAAAACCAGGCGCCGGATTTTTCTCGCTGGTTGGCCGTGGTCGTAATACCATGTCCGCGAAAGGCCCGCATGCGTGCGGCAAGCTCTTCGTCGTTGCTAACGGCCATACCGCCTTCGCCGGTGGTGATGTGCTTGACCGGATGGAAGCTGAAGACCGTGATATCGGCCAGCGTACCGACTTGACATCCTTTATAGGCGGCGCCCAGAGCATGGCAGCCATCGGCCACCAGCGCCAGATGATATTTATCGGCAATGGTGCGTAAGGCATCCCAGTCACAGGGCTGTCCGGCATAATCCACCGCTATAATGGCCTTGGTGCGGGAAGTAATGGCCGCTTCCACGGCAGCCGAATCAATCAACAAGGTATCGGCATTTACATCGGCAAAGATGGGCGTTCCTCCTTGATAGAGGATACAGTTGGCCGAGGCTGCAAAGGTCATGGGAGGGACGATGACTTCGTCGCCGGGACCAATGTTCAGGGCGAACATGGCCGCGTGTAGGGCCGCCGTGCCGCTGCTCACGGCTACGCCGTAGCGTGCGCCCGTATAGGAGCAGATGTCCGCCTCGAAGCGTTCCACGGCCGGGCCGGTGGTCAGCCAGTCCGAGCGCAGCGCGCTGACCACAGCCGCTATGTCGTCATCATCAATGATTTGCTGGCCGTAGGGGATAAAATGGGGAGTATTCATGGTTAGCTGATGTCAACTCCTTGTTCCTTCAGGGTATCGCGCAATTCCGGAACGCCCAGCCAGCGTTCGTTAGTGCCGGAATTGTAGCTGAAGCCTTCGGGTACGGGAATGCCTTCGGGTCCTCGGTAGGCAAAAGTTTCCGGCTTGATGACATAGTACTGGCCGATATCGATGGTATGGCGGGAATCCTCGGCCGTGATCATCGTTTCGTGCAACTTTTCACCGGGGCGAATACCGACCTCAACGGTGGGCATGCCTGGCGCAATGGCTTCGGCCAGATCCGTGATCTTCATACTGGGTATCTTGGGCACAAGAATCTCGCCACCACCGGCCAGCTCAAAGGAGCGCAGCACCATGTGCACGGACTGCTCCAGCGTGATCCAGAAGCGGGTCATGCGCCTGTCCGTAATGGACAGGGGGCGGCCTTCGTTACGTTGCTTTATAAAAAAGGGAATAACGCTGCCGCGGCTGGCCATGACATTGCCGTAGCGCACCACGGAATATATGGTTTCGCAGGCCGTATAGGCATTGGCCGCAATGAAAAGTTTGTCCGAACAGAGCTTGGTGGCGCCATAGAGATTGACCGGAGCCACAGCCTTGTCCGTGGACAGGGCCACGGCCTTTTTCACACCGCAGTCGGCCGCCGCATTGACGATGTTTTCCGTGCCCCCGATGTTGGTGCGGATGCATTCCGTAGGATTATATTCCGCTGCGGGCACCTGCTTGAGAGCCGCCGCATGGATGATGTAATCCACACCCCGGAAAGCCCGGTACAGACGTTCCCTGTCGCGTACGTCACCGATGAAATAACGCATGCAGCCATACTTTTTCGGGGAAAATACCTGCTGCATTTCAAACTGCTTGAGTTCATCACGGGAAAAAACAATAAGCCGTTTGGGCTTGTGCTTTTTCAAGATAATTTCAATACATTTTTTGCCAAAAGAACCGGTACCGCCGGTAATGAGAATGGATTTTCCATTAAACATATCTTTTCTCTCGTCAGCGGCATGACGCCGGATAATTATTACATTATATGCATGTAGTATGCCATTACACTTTAAAAAACAGTTATGGACATGCTGTTGTGTCCTCAAGAGGTAAACCAGCGATCCATATATGTATCGATCCATCTGCTCTCAGAATCTAAACAGGAGTGCTGTTCATCATTTTCAAAATAGTCAAAAGTGATTTCATTGCCGCTTAAAATCTGGTCTGAAAGCTTGTTTAAAGCCGGGTAACGTATATTTTTGATTTCTTCGACGCGACGAAAAAGAGCACGTACCGTATGTGGCGATGTTTGTGTAAGAACTTCAAATGGTATATTAGATAAAAAGAATCTAAAGTATTTATGGCGTAAGCTTTTCCGAAAACATTCTTTCATTTCAGATCTGGAAATATCTTTTTCATGGAACCGATAGAGAATCCTTTTCATGGCTGCATTGCTGTCAGCTATAAATATTCCTTCATTCTTCGTTATCAATTTATGGAAAGCCATGCTTGGCTTGCCTCTATGCAGTATTTCCGCAGCGCAGGAACTGCAAGCAACCAGGCCAAATTCGGCAAGTCTCATAAGTTGGTAGGTATTGACTTGGTCATCTGCTGCAATGACAGTAACATAATGATGATTGCGCTGCCGTAAAAAAGACGTGAGCTTATCAGCCCAAGGCACGCGCTTGGTTCCTTTGGCGCCGCTGTTGGGATGCATGCGTATGACCAGATGTACATCGGAAAAATCGGCTATAATCTGGATAATACGTATGAGTCCATCCAATTGGGTGGGGAAGTCCGGATACTCATAGCCTCGAAATGCGGCCATTTCATCATCGGAAGAAACAAAAAAAGCCCAGACACGCTTGTCTTTTTCAATATTTAGATGGGCGCGCAGGTCGTCATACTTCGTTGTAGGGGAGTGTCTGTCCCAGTTGAGGCCCGTGTCGTCTGTTTCTGCTCGCAGCATGATGGACTGCGTTTTTTCCAGTTGATCCGGAGTCAGGGGCACGGCCAACAAGGTTTCAGGTGGGATGATCGTCATGGGATGGAGTTTTGAAGACGGGTCGTGGCGGACTACGCGCAGAGTATTGGGCAGTGAGCCTCTTTCGTGCAAATAGCAGGGAATTTTCCGGGCTTCTGCCATATCCAGCAAAATGGAAAAAGGCAAGAAACGCCCGTTGAACATAAGCACGCGGTCATATCGCCCTTGCTGTAACAGGCGCTCTAAGGCTAGGGCCGTTTCAAGGGCGAAGACAAGCATGCCCTTGTAAACACTCACATGTGTTGCTTTGTGGCAGTTGAAGGGATTTTCCCGCAAAAAGCTGATAAACGTTGACAAGACCCAGCGCCCTATCGCTTTGCCTTCATAGTCGGCATATGGGTATTCCTCAGGAGACAGGCTTTCCACGAAGTCTGTTGCCACAGCATGGTCATCCGCCTGTGCAAAACGGCTCAGCCAGATGTAAGGCATGTTTTTGTCAGCGGCGAATACTGCAGATCTTTGCTGGCAATAAGCGCAATTTGCCTTTTCATGAAGATATAAATAACAATATTCACTTTTTATGTCACAAAATACATATATAATATTAGCTTTTTTTTCTCTCAGAGATTGTAAAATCCCCATTTCAATGTAGCCATGTAAATCCCAGGCTGCTGAAAATGGAGCAAAGCAAAGAATATTCAAGGAAGTACTCCTTATTAAAATTGACTTGGACGATGCTCTTGCCGTTGCAGCATATCCACACGGAAGACTTGCGTGAGTCGGCGAGAAATCTCAGCCTCCAGCGCGGCGGGAGAGGTCAAAAGGGTATGCTCATTGGCCTTCAGTAGCTTATTGCCGTATAGAGCGCACTGAGCAGGTGTAACACCTAGCGCCTGCGCATCACAGAATAAGAGTGCGATATGGCATTTTATATTTTCTGTACTAGCTTGCAATCCAAGCTGTTGCAAAATTTTGGAGCGAACTATATTTGCATTTCGAAACTGTTTCTCTTCGTATAGGGGACGAGGAATATCACTAAAGCGATAACGTACCAGTGTCTCTGGAATATTTGCAAATATAGCTTTCTTGACTGTTAATAGGTCAGCCCAAAGCCCATAATCTTCTGTTGGTGGGAGTAATGGATTATACCATTTATTTGTTTTTGTTAAAATAGATTTTCGCAACATGGTAGTTGGATGAAATATGCTGCAATCAAAAAATAAGGCAGCACGAATTTCATCGTTATCCTGTGGATGTGACAAGCGTTTTTCGCTGCCATATATAAGCATGTCGCCGCCTAGTATTTGAACCTCGGGATGTTCTCTCAGAAAGGCGGTCTGCACGGCGAGCCTTGTTGGCAGTGCATGATCATCGGCATCCATTACGGCAATAAGCGGAGAACGGGCCGCCGTAATGGCCCGGTTACGGGAAATGGAGCGTTCTTTATTTTCGAGATTGTATAGAAGTCGTATACGCGAATCCATGCGCTGCCAGTGTTTCAAAATCTCAGCAGTATTATCAGTGGAAGCATCATTGACGATAATAAACTCAAAATTTGAGAATGTTTGTGCACAAATGCTTTGTAAACATTCATTCAAATGTTCTTCTCCATTATATACTGACATAATTACAGATACTTCAGGGCGCAGTTTCATATATTCCTCTTGAATTTATAATAAATATAATTTTATAGCAAAAAAATAACTCTTCAGAAATATTAACTTTTTTATGGGAGCATTCTAACGAAAAACGCTGGTCACCAAGATACAAAAATCCCCTCTCTTTTGAATGTTGCCTGCACCCGTTCATGCTCGCAACACAGGCGGGTAAAGAGTTGCTTCTGTCTGGCATTCAACTGGCTCCTGGTCAGACCGGCCAGTTTTGAGTGGCGAGTTGCAAGGAAACCTGTCGCTTTTTCAAGAGGACGGCAGGAATGAGCGTCAAAGCTTCCGGCCCGCAAGAGGTATTCGCCAGCGAAGTAGCGTTCCGCCAGAATCAGATGGGCATCATCTGTCTTCGCCTGCGCTGCAACAACCGCGGCCTTTAGGACGGCTTTGGCCGATTCGTCCAGCAGCCTCAGAGCGAACTGGGGGCTTTGGGGGTAGAGCCCGTAAGCGCTGCTGATGCTTCCGGCGGCGTGCGCCAGCCAGCCATAGAATTTCCCGGCCTGGGGGAAATCCGGCCTGTTTTCCAACAACATACTGATTTTAAAGCGGATGGCGCCATCATGGGCCAATTGGCGAGACATCTGGCTGGTCATGCTCTGTCCATGCTGTCGGTAAATGACCATACCGTCGACATTGGTTCCGAAACGTTTGCCTGAGGCGGCGCAACGCAGCCAGTAATCCTGATCTTCGCAGGCCTTGAGGTCGGGATCAAAAAAACCGATCTCGCGCGCGACGCGGGTGCGCAGCATAAAGGTATGCACCGGTGAGATGTTACTGTGGCAGAGGTGCATATCCAGATGTGAGGATTTGAGCGGCCAGAGGTAGGTGCTGCGATTCGATTCGACTGCCTGAAGGCTCAGGCAGACGCTGGCGTCCAGTTCCGGATGGGCGGCGAAATTGTTCAGATGGCTGCTCAGGGTGTTGGCGGTCAACAGATCGTCGGCGTCAAGAAAAACCAGAAAATCTCCCTTTGCCGCGCGTATGCCGGTGTTACGCGCTTCGGAGAGCCCCTGGTTTTCCTGATGAATATAACGAATGGACGAACCCAGCCCTTGGGCCACGACGGCGGTGTCGTCCGTAGAACCATCGTCCACGACAATAATTTCCACTGTCAGCTCGCCGCGTTTCTGACCAAGAACGCTGTCAACCGCTTCAGACAAAAAATGCCCATAGTTATAGCAAGGGATGATGACTGAAATGAGTGGCGGTTGGGTTGTCATATCCGTTTTCGCTCAACGATATTTGGGGCAATCGGCGAAGGAAAGTCCTTCCCGGTCTTTGGCGGAAATAACCGGATCTGCGTCAGACAGGGGCCAGTCTATACCTATGGCCGGATCATCCCAACGCAGGCAGTGCTCATCCTCGGGCGCATAATATGTCGTGCATTTGTAGACAAATTCGGCTTCCGGGCTCAACACCAGAAAACCGTGCGCAAAGCCGGGCGGCACCCAGAGCATATGGCGGTTTACGTCATCCAGCAGCGCCGTGAAGCTTTGGCCGAATGTGGGCGAGGAAGCGCGCAGATCCACGGCCACATCGCAGACGTGCCCCTGGATCACCCGCACCAGCTTGCCCTGGGGGCGCTCAAGCTGATAGTGCAGGCCGCGCAGGACATTTTGACGGGATTTGCTGTGATTGTCTTGTACAAAAACATGAGGGCCGCACTGGGCGTCAAATTCATTCTGCCGGAAGGTTTCCAGAAAAAAGCCGCGTTCATCGCCATGCACGGTGGGAATCATCAGCACGGGGCCGTTGGGCGCCAGGGTTTTGAATTCCATTAGTTCTCCGGTCAGCGCGTTTGCAGCAGGCGCAACAGATACTGTCCGTAACCGGTTTTAGCAAAAAACTGTCCGGCCCGTTCCATGGTCGCGTCGTCTATCCAGCCCTGCCGCCAGGCGATTTCCTCCAGGCAGGCCACCTTGAGGCCCTGACGCTCCTCAATGGTCTGCACATAGGCCGAGGCTTCCAGCAGACTGGTGTGCGTGCCCGTATCCAGCCAGGCGAAGCCGCGCCCCAGCTTTTCCACTCGCAGTTGCCCGCGTTCAAGATATGCCTGATTGACGCTGGTGATTTCAAGCTCGTTGCGCGCCGAGGGCTTGATGGCCTTGGCCACGTCCACCACGCCGTGGTCATAGAAATACAGTCCGGTGACGGCAAAGGGGGACTGCGGTTTGTCCGGCTTTTCCTCAATGGCCGTGGCATTGCCCGCGTCGTCGAAGCTCACCACGCCGAAGCGTTCGGGATCCTTGACCATATAGCCGAAAATGGTGGCTCCCTGCTGTTGAGAAGCGGCGCGCAGCAGTTTTTCGGTAAAATGCTGGCCGTGAAAAATATTGTCGCCCAGAATCAGACAGACCGGCGAGGAAGCCAGAAACTGTTCGCCGATGACAAAAGCCTGGGCAATGCCCGCCGGTTCCGGCTGCACGGCATAGCTCAGGCGCAGGCCGAAACGGGAGCCGTCGCCCAGCAGGCGCTGGTACTGGGGCAGATCCAGGGGCGTGGAAATGAGCAGTATGTCCCGGATGCCCGCCAGCATGAGCACGGACATGGGATAATAGATCATGGGCTTGTCATAGACAGGCAAAAGCTGCTTGGACACGCCCAAGGTGATGGGATGCAGGCGCGTGCCTGTGCCGCCGGCCAGAACAATGCCTTTGTAGTTCATGTGATGTTCCCTCAGACCTGCGTTCCCAGGCGCTCACAACGGTAGGTGCCGTCCAGTATGGCCCGCCACCAGGGTTCATTGTCGAGATACCAGCGTACAGTTTTGCGCAGGCCGGTGGCGAATGTCTCCCGTGGCCGCCAGCCCAGTTCCGCGGCGATCTTGGATGCGTCAATGGCATAGCGCCCGTCATGGCCCGGCCGGTCGCGTACAAAGCGGATCAGATCCGCGTAACGGCTGACGCCTTCCGGTTTTTGAGGGGCCATTTCTTCCAGAATGTCGCAGATGGCATGGACCACGTCGATGTTCCGCCGCTCGCAATGCCCGCCCACAGCGTAGGTTTCGCCCACGCGTCCATGCGCCAGGACCAGCAGCAGAGCCCGCACGTGATCCTCCACATGAAGCCAGTCGCGGATCTGGCCGCCGTCGCCGTAGACGGGCAGTTCCCGTCCGGCCAGGGCGTTGAGAATGGTCAGGGGAATAAGTTTTTCCGGGAACTGGCGCGGACCGTAATTGTTGGAGCAATTGGTCACCAGGGTGGGCAGGCCGTAAGTGCGCTGCCAGGCCCGCACCAGATGGTCCGAAGCCGCCTTGCTGGCCGAATAGGGCGAACTGGGCGCATAAGGCGTTTCCTCAGTGAAGAAATCCTCGCCGCCGCTCAGATCGCCGAAAACTTCATCGGTGGAAATATGATGAAAGCGAAAATCCCGGGCTTTGGGGGAAGCCGTGGCGCTCAGATTTTTCCAGTAGCGGCGGGCTTCCTCCAGCAGGGTGAACGTGCCGCGCACATTGGTTTCAAGAAAAGCCGCAGGACTGTCGATGGAGCGGTCCACATGGCTTTCCGCGGCCAGATGCATGACCGCGTCCGGCTCAAAAATTTCAAAGGCCGCGCGCATGGCCGCGGCGTCCGCGATATCGGCCCGGATGAAATGGTAACGTGGATTGTCCGCCACATCGGCCAGGGAAGCCGGATTGCCGGAATAGGTGAGTTTATCCACATTGACCACACGCCAAGCGCTGGCCGCAAGCACTTCACGGACCACGGCCGAGCCGATGAAGCCCGCGCCGCCTGTAACCAGAAGAGTATGTGTCATCAATCCGTCCTGTGGAACAAACTGTGTATTATTGGCTGATGATAGCAAAATCCGTTCCGCAAGGCAAAGAGCGCGGCGCGGTGCGGCCGCTTGTGTTATGCACAAGCTCATCGTTATGCTATATTTATCTAACAATGTTAAATATCATGATATTTCGTGACGGAATCCTCTTGTCAACAGGGCGGTATGGGGATAAGTCCAATGAATAAGGGTTACAGCCTATAAAAAAGCCGTTGCCTCCGGACTTCCTTTCTGTTCCCGCTGTTCTTTTTCGGCGGCGGCTTTTTGACAACGCGGAGCGGCGGAAAAAGCATATGGAGCCATCACCATGAACGAGTCGGTCATCAAGGAGATGCTGGCCAAGATTGACGTCCGGATAAACGGAACCCGGCCGTGGGATATTCAGGTACATGACGATCGCCTTTGGGGCCGGGTCATCCGGCAGGGCAGCCTGGGTTTGGGGGAAGCCTATATGGAAGGCTGGTGGGACTGCCCGGCCCTGGACCAGTTTTTCTGCCGGGTTCTGCGCGGCGACCTGGAAAAGCATTTCCGCCTCACCCTGCCGGTGTTGCTGGGCATTGCCGCCTATGCGCTGCGCAATCTGCAAAGCGTGGCCCGCGCCCGCATGGTGGCCAGGGGGCATTATGACTTCGGCAACGACATGTTTGAAGCCATGCTGGACCCGGCCATGCAGTACAGTTGCGGCTATTGGGAGCACGCCGACACCCTGGAACAGGCCCAACTGGATAAAATGGAGCTGATCTGCCGCAAGCTGCGGCTGAAGCCGGGCATGCGCGTGCTGGACATCGGCTGCGGCTGGGGCGGTCTGGGCAGTTATATGGCGAAACGGAGCGGCGTGCATGTGACGGGCGTCACGGTTTCCTGGGCTCAGGCCCAATACGCCGAAAGCCGCGGCCAAGGCCTTGACGTGGAGTGGCTGCTGAAAGACTACCGCTCCCTGACCGGCAAGTATGAGCGCATTGTTTCCGTGGGCATGTTCGAGCATGTGGGGCACAAGAATTATACTGTGTTCATGGAAACAGCGCGCAACCTGCTCCATGAGGACGGCCTTTTTCTGCTGCACACCATCGGCGCCAATCAGAAACGGCTTTCCGTGGATCCGTGGATTGAAAAATACATCTTCCGCAACGGCATTCTACCCAGCATCGGCCAGATTGGCGATGCCGTTTCCGGGCGCTTCGTCATGGAAGATTGGCACAATTTCGGCGTCGATTATGACAAAACCCTGATGGCCTGGGCTGAAAATTTCAGCCGTGGACGGGAAGAGGGCAAATTTACCTGCACGGACAGCATGTTCCGCATGTTCCGCTATTACCTGCTGAGCTGCGCCGGGGCCTTCCGCGCCCGGGATCTGCAGTTGTGGCAGATCGTTCTCAGCCCGCACGGCGTTACGGACGGCTATCGCCGTCCCTGACCCCGCAACTCCGGGCGAATCCTTGTTTGCAGGCTGATTCGAGATTTTTGTCAGAAAGCGCTCCAGGCAGTGAGAGGCGGACCATGCGTTACGGCAAGGTCCGCCTCTCACTTTTTCCGATGCGCGGGGATGGCCGCCGCTTCAGCTCCCGCCCGCGCTACGACAGGCCGAGCAGGCGCGGCAGAAAGGTGGAAAGCTGGGGGAACAGTATGATGATGATCAGAGCCAACAGGGAGGCGAAAATCAGCGGCAGGGCGGATTTGCTGATCTGCTCCATGCTCAGTCCGCTGATGTTGGCGCCCACGTACAGATTGACCGCCACGGGCGGCGTCACCTGGCCCACGGCCAGATTGACCGTCATCATAATGCCGAACCAGATGGGATCCCACTGGAAGTGGGCCATGATGGGCAGCATGAAGGGCAGAAAGACGTAGTAAATGGAAATGGCGTCCAGCAGCATGCCGGCCAGCAGCAGGATGATGTTGATCATCAGCAGCACGACCCACTCATTGTCCGACAGCGAAAGCAGCACCGCCGAGCCTTTTTCCACCAGACCCACAGTGGACGCCACCCAGGAGTAAAGCCCCGCGCAGGTCACCACAATCATCACCACGGCCGTGGCGCGCATGCTGGCGGAGAAAATTTCGAACAGCATGCCGACGCTGTTGATGGTTTTGTAAATGAACACGCCCACGAACAGGCCGTAGAACACAGCCACCGCCGCGGCCTCGGTGGGGGTGAACACGCCGCCGTAAATGCCGCCGAGAATGACCACCGGCGTCATCACGCCCCAGAAAGCCTCGCGGAAGGCCTTGCCCACGGGCCGGCCGCACTTTGCGCCGCGATAGCCCTTTTTGCGCGAAATGATCAGCACCGCGCCCATGATGAACAGGGCCACGATGACGCCGGGGATGAAGCCCGCCGCGAACAGCGCGGGCACCGAGACATTGGCCACGCCGCCATAGACGATGAAGGCGATGCTCGGCGGAATGACGATGGCCAGCCCTGAAGTCACGGACACCGTGGCCGCGGCGAAGGCCTTGTCGTAACCGGCCAGAGCCATGCCCGGAATCAGGATCAGGCCCAGGGCGGCCACAGTGGCCGGGCCCGAGCCGCTCACCGCGCCCCAGAAGGTTGCCACGGCCACGGTTGCCACGGCCATGCCGCCGGTCATGGAACCGGTCAGGGCTTCCATCAGGGCCACGATGCGCGCCGCGATGCCAGCGCGCTCCATGATGTAGCCGGCCAGGATGAAGAAGGGGATGGCCAGCAGGGGAAATTTGGCGATGCCCGCGAAAAAATTGTAGGAAAGCATGCTGAAGCCCATGTCCCATTTCCAGACGACCACCAGGGCCGCGAAACCCAGGGAAAGGGCGATGGGCACCCGCAGTAGCAGGGGGATCAGAAAGAGCGTGAGCAGCCAGAAGGCGGGATCCTGAAACAGCGTCGTTTCCATGGCCGCCTCCTAGTAGTTGCCCGAACGCAGGTCAGCGTATGAGCGTTGCAGCATGCGGAAAATGATCAGCAGGGAGAAAAGCGGCGTGGCGATGGTGTACCACCAGACCGGAATGCCCAGAGATTCGGAAATGGATTCCAGATCGTACTCGTCCAGCACTTCCAGCGTGCCTGTCCAGCAGAGCGCACCGAAAAAAGCGATACAGAGCAGTATGGTCAGCCCGTAGCAGAACCGGCGCGCGTTGCGCGGCAGCGCCTCGTACAGCAGGGTCATGCCCAGGTGCCCGCCCTCGCGGAAGGAGCGCGCCGTGCCCAGCAGCACTACCCAGACAAAGAAATTGATGGTCAGTTCCTCGGTCCAGGCAAAAGAAAAAGACGTGCAGTAGCGCACGATCACATTGATGAAGGCGATGCTTACCATGACCGCCAGCAACAGCGAACCCAGAATCTCCTCAAAGCGCGTATCCAGAAAACGCAACATGCCGATCTCCACATTCCGGCGCGGGAGCCGGGGGAGCCCTCCGTGAACGGGCTTTCCCCGGTTCCCGCGCCATCATTCTCAGAATCTATTTGACGGCGGCCATGTCCGCTTCAGCGGCCTTGACCAGCTCCGGACCGATCTTGGCGGTCCAGTCCTCGCGCACCTTTCGGGTGGCCTCGGAAAATTTGGCGATCTGTTCCGGGCTCAGCCGGGTGACGGTCATGCCCTGCTGTTCCATGAAGGCGTAGGGTTCGGTCACTGCGGGCAGCTTGCCGATGCTTTTGAGATAGGCCAAGGAAGCGCCGTCGTCCATGCCCAGGCGGGAAAGGGCCTTGCCGTATTTTTCCGTTTCCGCGGCGCATTCGCTGAGCAGCTTTCGGTCCTCGGGGCTGAAGCTCTGCCAGACCGCGGGGTTCACGCCCATGAGCAGCGGGTCGATGATATAGTGCCAGTCGCAGTGATACTTGTGAAAATCCCAGATCTTCAGGGGAATGTTGATGCCGTTGGTGGGATTTTCCTGCCCGTCCACTACGCCCTGCTGGAAGCCGGTGGTGGCTTCGCTCCAGTTCATGTTCACGGGATTGGCGCCCAGAGCGCGGAAGGTCTCAATAAAAATGGGGCTGCCCACCACCCGGATCTTGAGCCCGTTCATGTCCTCGGGGGTGGTGATGGGACCTTTGCCGGTGGTCATTTCGCGAAAGCCGTTCTCGGCCCAGCCGATGATCTTCACGCCCTTTTTCTCGATGGCGTCCACCATCATCTTGCCGGATTTGCCCGCCATGATGGCGTCCATGGCCTTGTAGCGGTCCGGCTGGACGGCCAGCAGAAAGGGCAGGGCCGTGAGGTTCAGCTCCTTGATCTGGGGGGACCAGTTGATGGTCGAAGCCAGCGCGAAGTCAATGGCCCCGTTGCGCAGCATCAGAAATTCCGAGGTCTGCTTGCCCGCCAGCAACTGGCTGGAGGGATAGACCTTGATGTTGATGCGCCCCTGCGAACGGTCGCGCACCAGATCGGCGAAATACGAGGCGGTCATGCCCCAGCCGGAGGTGGCGCCGGGCACCACGCTCAGTTTGTATTCGGCTTTGTAAGGGGCGGCCGCGGCCGGCAGCGGAGCGGCCAGCAGACAGGCGCAGAGCGCCAGGGCGCTCCAGTGTAAAAAGCGTTTCATCTTCAAACCTCCTCAGGATGACGTTTCCACGCTGCCTGACTCCCCTTCGAGGCGCGCCGACGTTGGCGCGCCGGGATGTCAGAGCAGCGGCAGGATCACGAGCAGAGCGGGCAGCACCGCCACCAGAGCCAGGGTGCTGAAAATCCAGCAGGCGTTGGCCAGGTCCAGGTCCAGGCGGAACAGGGACGGCGGCACCAGGGCGGTCATGGCCACGGGCATGGCCGAGAGCACAGCCACCACTTTCAGGGGCAGACCGTTGTCGATGGCTCCGTAGCCGATGCACTCGGCAAGGCCGGTAATCAGCAGCGGCACGCCGATGAATTTTATAATGCACACGGCCAGGCTCTGGCGCGTATAGCGGGTCAGACTCGCCAGCTTCAGGCTCAGGCCGATGGCGAACAGAAAAAGCACTGTGGCCAGAATCATGAAGCCGGAGGCCAGATGCCCGCAGAATTCCGGACGGGGCACATGCAGCAGGTTGAGCGCGATGCCGAGCAGCAGGGCGCTGAGCACGACTTTCAAAATGGGATCAAAGCGCAGATTGCGGAAGGAAAGCCGCCGCCCGTCGTTCTCCCGGCTGTACCAGCGGGCGATGGGAAAGGAAACGCTGAAATAGAACAGCTCCTCGCAAAGCCGGTACAGGGCCACCAGGGCAATGGCGCTTTCACCCAGAAAAAGCACGCAGACCAGCGAGCCCACGGCGCCGATGTTGGTGAACGTGCCGCAGCAGTACAGGCTGCCGGTCTGGGCGCGGTCCAGCTTGAGCAGGCGGGCGAAAAGCAGGGAAAGCGCGCCGCCCCAGACCCAGGCGGTCAGGCCCAGCAGCGGCAGGGCCAGCAGGCGCGTGTCCGGCGAGGGCAGACCCCAGAGGGACAGCATGGCGGACACGGGAATGAGCACAAAAACCGCCGTTGTCTGGAGGCGTCGGCGCGCAAGGACCAGGGCTTCTCCGGAAAGGCGGACACGCCCGGCAGCGACGGCGTGCCGGAAGGCATAACCCGCCGTCAGGCTGACAAAGATGATCCCGAGAGTGAGCAGCAACCTGTCCATGCACAATCCGGTCAGACGGTAAGGGAATTTTTCCCGGAGAAAATCAACGCAAAAAGACGGAACAGAATATGGGCTTGCCGCCCTCTTGTCAAAGCCGGTCGGCGGGAGAGTCCGGCTCCTCCGGCGTGGCCGAAAGCTACGGCACGCTTTCCGTGACCACCCGCACGCTGCTGGAACGGCCCAGATCGTCCACAGCCGTGAGCCGGGTGACGCCCGGCGCGGCCTGCCAGAACAGCGGTTCATCAGGCGCGCTGCGGCCCAGGTAGCGGGCGCCCGCGAACCAGTAAACGCAATCCGCGTCAGCATCGGCGTCTGCCAGCAGAGGGATTTTTTGCGGATTTCCGAGGCTCGCCGTATAGATCAGGCCGGATTTGGGCGAGGAAATCAGCGGGGCGCGTCCGGGAACCTGCCAGGGCGCGTCCGTATCGCGGCACTCCGGGGCCAGAGGCAGCGCGGCAGGCTTGCGCACCCCGGCCTGGGTGAAAAGGCGGCGCAGATCGGCGGGCCAGAATTCCCAGACCACTTCACGGGTGCGGCCCGGCACGGCCCGGCACTGGCGGAAGCCGGTGACCTCATCCACCAGAATGCGGCGCAGAATGCCGGAATCCCGGATGGGAGAGACGCCGGGAATGAACCATGTGCCGGTCTGGCGCGAGGGTTCCGGGCAGAGGCTGAGATCGGTATCGCCCGTGGCGGCGCAGACGGCGATGCGGCGGACCTTCAGCCCGTCGGCGTTTGCGCCGGGGTCGGCTGGCGCGCCGGGGGGGCTTTGGGCTTCCAGCGCGCGCTGGATACTGAAAAAAACGGGAGCCGCCGCGTGCAGGCCGTTGAAGCCGGGATTGGACGCGCCGTCAAAACGGCCCACCCAGACCACCAGGACGTAGGGCCCGAAAATTCCGGCGGTCCAGGCGTCGCGCAGACCGTTGGAGGTGCCGGTTTTCCAGTAGACGGGCGTGCGGTCGAAACCCTGGGGCGACGGAGCGCGCAGCATTTGCAGGGCCACGAAGGCCGCTTCCGCCCTGAGCAGTGGAAGCGGCTCCGGCGCGGCTTCGTCCCGGCGGAGCATGGGCGCGCGCCAGACGCCCCGGTTGGGCAGAACGGCATACAGCCCGGCCAGTTCGCGCATGCTGACCTCCGCGCCGCCCAGAACCAGAGACAGGCCGTAATGCTCCGGGCCGTGCTCAAAACGCACTCCGGCCTTGCGCAAAAAGCCGTACAGGCCCGGCGCGGGCAACTGACCGGCCAGACTGATGGCCGGAATATTGCGGCTGCCCAGCAGGGCCATGCGCGCGCTGACGGGTCCACGAAAGCCGCCGTCGGCATTTTCCGGCTCATAGCCCTTGAATACGCGCGGCGTGTCGGAAAGCAGGCTTTCCGGATGGATCAGCCCTTCCTGCAGGGCCAGGGCGTAAATAAAAGGCTTCAGAGTGGAGCCGGGAGAGCGCCGCGCCGCCGTGCCGTCCACCTGCCCCTGGATGGCGGCGTTGAAATAGTCGGCGGAACCCGCCAGGGCCAGGATCTCACCGCTGCTCCAGTCCAGCAGCAGGGCGGCGGCATTGTCCATGCCCCACAGCCGCCCGGCTTCCACAGCCCGGCGCAACTGGCGTTCCAGCAGCCGCTGCAGTCCGAGATCCAGTGTTGTGACGATATCGCCCTGCGGCAGATCCGGCGCGGCCAGCAGACTGTCCACGGCGTGCGGCGCGGCGAAGGGCAGCTCCGAGGGCCCGTGCACCCGCAGGGGGACATCGGGCAGCCCCTGACCGGCGGCCCGGGGATGGGCTTGCCGCCAGATTTTGTCCAGGCGCGCGCGGGCCTGGGACAGGGCGCGCCCCCGGCTTGTCAGCGGATTGCGCGCCGCCGGGTGCTGGGGCACTGGCGCCAGCGCCAGAATTTCTGGCAGGCTGAGTTCGCCCGCTTCCTTGTGGAACCAGACGCGCGCCGCCGCCCCGGCGCCCTCCACGTTGGCGCCGTAGGGTGCGAGGTTGAGGTAGGCTTCGAGAATTTCATCCTTGTCGTAATGCCGCTCCAGCGCCAGAGCGTGCCAGATCTGGCGCAGTTTGCCGGGGATGCTGGCCGTGGAGAATTTACCGCTCAGGCGCGCCACCTGCATGCTGATGGTGGAGCCGCCCATGCGGCGGCCGCCCAGAACCATGCTGACCGCGGAGCGCAGCAGGGAGAGCGGATTGACGCCGGGATGGCGGAAAAAGAAACGGTCTTCATAGAGCAGGGTGGCTTCAATGAGTTCCGGCGGCAGGGCCGTCAGGGGCGTAAAAATGCGGTACGCGCCGTCCGGGGCCAGGGTGATGCGCAGCACACGGCCCTGGCGGTCCAGAAAAGAGCGCGAAAAGCCCGCCCGGCCGTATATATCCGGTCTGGGCGTGGCGTACAGCGCCAGAGCAAAAGCCAGGGCCGCGCAACAGAGCAAAAGCGGGAGGCCCATAAAGACCAGCCTCCCGCCCGGACGGCGTTTATTCCTCAATGACGATCTTCTCCGGCAGACTCAGCGCCCCAGCTTCCGGATCGTACATGGCCTCGGCCTGCGCGGGCGGCCAGGTGAATTCGCCACGCCCTGTGATCCTGACCCGGTAGCGGAAGGTACGTTCGTCCGTGGGCAGGTCCGCAAAGATCAGCATCCGGTCCTCCCGGCGTTCGGCATAGGCGGGGTTCATATCCCGGTCTTTGCGGTTCCGGCCCTGATCCGTACGCAGCTCCGCGCTTTGTCCGCCATGGCTGACCACAAATTCAAAGCAGCCGGGCAGCATGTCCACCAGAGCGATATTTTTTCGCGTCACGTCAAAAGCGCGGGCCGTGAGCGCCACCACCACTTCGTCGCCCCGCCGGAGGACAGTGACGGGCCCGCCGTCGGGCGCGCGCAGTTCGCGCCGCACGCTGAGCCCCTTGCTGACGGCCTGCGTGGGCAGATCCCGGCCGAAACCGACGCTTTCCATCTGCCAGAAGAAAGGCGCATCCGCCGAGAAACTCAGTCCAGCCAATTGGTTCAGCAGATTGCGGGAGTCTGCGCCGCTTTCGCTGTCCAAGGCCAGAACCCGCACACCCTTGCCCTGGAGCGGCGGCAGGGCGGGCGGCTGTCCCTCCTGATCCGCCGGGTCCGCCCGCGTCAGGCCCTTGACCTCGGCCCGCGCCAGTCCCGCGTCCAGCCCTTGGCTGTAGGCCATCAGCGCTCTGGCCGTCTGCGCCGCCGAAATGGTCGTGTAGCGCCGCTGCGCCGTCAGGCTGAAGATGTCGTCGAGCATCTCCTGAGCTTTTTTACTGTGCAGTTCCTCGGGGAACTGCCCGGCCAGCACTGTGAGGAAAAAAGCCCTGGAACTCAAGCCGTCAAAGGGATAGTCCGCCCGGAATGCCTGTGCGGCCTCGGGCCGGTAGTTCCGGATCAGTTCACCGGCCAGTTTGTCCTCCTTCATCAGCTTCCAACTGCCGGCCATGAACACGGCTGTGAGATCGCCGCGCCACTGGTCCGGCGCATAGCGGTCCAGCCAGGCCGTGAGCGTGGCCAGAATATTGCTGGTCAGCACGCCGTTGCGGGTCAGCACCCAGGCCGCATAGGCCTTGACCCGCGCATCGGCGAGGCTGTCGGGACTCCGCATAGCCTCTTCTTCCAGAGCCTCCAGAAATCCTTTGTCCAGACCGTCGCTCAGGGACAGGCCCGCCGCTCTGGCTGTGCTCAGGAAGTCCGCCGCATAGGCGGAAAGGAAGAGATCGCCCCGGCCTCCCCCGGGCCAGGCGGCGAAACGCCCCTCGTCCGCTTGCCGGGCCTGGAGCATCCGCAGGGTTTCCAGCACCCAGGCGCGGATTTTTTGCGGAGTATATGCGGCATCCGGCGGCGTCAGTTCGGGCCGGGTCAGAAGGGCCAGATCAGGGAAGGCCGCGCTGACGCGCTGTTCCGTGCAGCCATAGGGATAGGCCGCCAGCCAGCGCATCAGGCCGTGGGCCGGCGGCAGCGGCAGGGCGGAAAGCGAGGCGCGCAGTTCCGCGAATTGCGGGTACAGGCGGCGCGGCAACTTGGCCTCCGCCGTATAGGGAGCCTGCCCGGCCCGGCCCAGAAGCACATCCGTGGAACGCGGCAGCGCGGGGCGGATGGAAAGGCCCACGGGCCGCGTGACCGCTTCGCCCGGCTGACCGGGCAGGGGCGTGGCGGTAAAGTGCAGGTTATGCCCGCCGGGCAGATCCTCGGCGCGGAAGCGCAGGCGTACTGTCTGTTGCCGTGCCGGTTCAAGCGTCAGGGCTTCAGGCAGGGCGTCCAGCAGCGTGCAGCCGCCGTCGCCGCGCACGCTGAGGGCCAGGCGGCGGGGCGTGTTCTCCTGACCGGCCGGACGCTCCAGCATGTCCGTCAGGCTGACGGCGGCCTCAAAGACATCGCCGGGCGTCACAAAGAGCGGCAGCATGGGCTGGATGACCACTTCCGCTCTGGATACGGCCTCGGTCCGGGCCGCGCCCACGGCTCCTGGCGCGCAGCCCACGGCCATGATCCGCAGTTTGCCGTTGAATTGCGGCGGGATGGGGATGTTGACCAGGCTGTCCTCAGGCCCCACGTCAAGCACGCCGGACCAGAAAATCATGGGGGCTTCGCCGGGCCTGCGGAACGGGTTCTGCCCCAAGGCGGCCTGCTGTCCGGGTGATGCGGATGCGGCTTCCTCGCCGCCGCCGAAGGCGGAAATCATATCCCGCAGATGCCGGTATTCGGGCATCAGCAGGTCAAAATACTGATAGGTGCCCACCTCCAGGGCCCGGTCGCCGAGCAGAGCCCGCAAAGGATCTGGCGTGGCATAGGAGGTGAGCCGTAAAATGCCTTCATCCACGGCGAAGACAATAGCCTTGCCCGGTTGGGCGGCGCGCACCCGCACGGGCAGGTCGGCCCCCGGCCTGACCACCTGTTCGGCGGCCGGAACGGCGGCCCCGGAAACGCGCGCGGCATCCGCCTCGGTACGCACGCTCAGCCCCAGATCCCGTCCCCGCATGTTGACGCTGAACGGCAGCACCGCGACGGCCAGGGGCTTGGTAAAGATGTCCGCATCGTCCAGAGCGCGGAAGTAGGTGATATTGCAGTAGGCCCGGCCTTCAAGATTCTTGGGCAGGGGCAGGCGCTGCACGCTTTGTCCGGCCTGGGCCGTGAACCAGGTTTCAGCGAGCACGTCCTCCCGCTCCACGGTAATCAGGCCCGCGCCTTTATAGGGCGTATTCAGTGAAATCTCCATGGTTTCGCCGGGGGCGTAGTCCTGTTTGCTGAGCCGGGCCGTGAGCCGGGCTTCGTGTTCTTCGCCCAGGCGGGCCTGGGCCGTGCCCGCCACCTCATAGGGCACGCGCAGCACCAGATTGCCCTTGCTGTCGCGGGCTTCCAGAAGGTGCGCGCCCGGCTCGTCCAGCCGCAGGGCCACGGAAGTCTTTTTGTCGAGACGCAATTTTTGCGTGCCGAGCGTCTTGCGCCGGGGCAGGTTCTGATAGCGGTACTGGCCCTTGCTGTCGCGGGTCAGACTGCGGGTATGGCTGATGCCCACGAATGTCAGTTCCAACTCGCCCAGATCGACGGCCTTGAGCGTATGATCCACGGCCAGAAGATTCAGCCGGGCTTTGCCGTGCTGGGGCAGATAGCCCAGGTCGGCATCGCTGCTCCAGCCCACTGCGGCGTCCAATGGCGAAAAGAGCAGAGAGGCGTCGGCCATGACGCTGCGGCCTCCGGCGGCGTCCATGCCCTCGGCCCGCGCGGTCAGTTGAAAGGTGGAGTGGGCATGGTCCGCGAGATCCAGAGAGAACACGGTGTCACCCTGGGCGTCGGTCCGCTGGCCGGGCAGTTCCGTCTGTTCTCCGGCCATGCTTTGGGCCGCATTGTAAAAGCGGTAGTCGGGATAGTCGCGGAAGGCAAAGGCGGCGGGTGCGAAGTGCAGCCGCAGTTTCACCTCATGGTCCACGGCAGGCGCGCCGAACAGGTTGACCAGGTTGACCCGCGCGGACAGGCCTTCGTCCTGGCTGCCTCCCGGACCTTCAGCCAGATCCCGAGGCCGCAGCCAGCCCTTGCCGACGCCGGGAGTGAGCCGCAATTGCAGGCGCAGGGTGTCGGGTTGGAATTCTTCCACCATGACCCGTGTCACGCGCAGGATTTCGCCGCGCTGCTTGTCGGCGCCGGTGCGCAGGCGCAGTTCCCATGGCCCGGTGGGGGCCGTGGTTTCCAGGGGGAAGGTGAGTTCGCCGAAGCCGTCGGCTGTGAGCGTGATCTTTTTGGAGGCCGCCTCGTTGCCGCGCGGATTGTACAGGGTGGCCGTCAGCGGCAGACCCGTGAGATCCGTGGAGCCCCATTGCCCCTGTTTGACCATGTAGCCGAAGTGCAGGCTCTCGCCGGGGCGGTAGACGCCGCGCTGGCTGAACAGGTAGACATTGAGTCCCTGATCGGAAAGCCGGTTGCCGCCTACGTCGAAACGCGAATAGTTGAGCTTGCGCGCGTATTGCTCCAGCGGCAGAAAGGCCAGATCGCTCCCCTGCGCAGCGGTCAGGGCCAGCGGTCTTTTTTCCCGCGTGAGGCCCGTGAGCGCGGGCAGATTCACCTTGCCGCGCGCATCGGTTTTGGCGCTGAACACGGGCAGGCCGTTGACCCCGATCACCTGGACGTTCACCTGGGCGCGCGGCCTGCCGTCGGCCAGACTCACAGCGTAGACCGCGCCGCCGCCCCCGGCGGCGGTTTTATGGATCAGCCCCAGATCCGTCATCAGCACAAAGCGGTTTTCCCGGCTCACAGCGCGTCCGTCGCGCCGTCCCGTGAGGCTGAGGTAGAACAGACCCTTCCGGCCGTCACGGAGCAGGGGGCGCAGGTTGAGCGCGCTGAACTGGGCGGACATGGCGTCACGCCGCCGGAGCGGCAGGCTGCCCCGGTTGACCACGCTCAGGTTGTCGAGATCCGGGCGGCCGCCGGCATAGGGCTGGTCGTAGTCGTAGGCGTCATAATCCAGCTGGTCCAGGTTGGCCGACAGAAATGTGTTGAGAAATTCGGGCCGGATTTGGGACACTTCATAGTCCACGGCGTCTAGGTTACGGCTGTAGACGGATACCACGGCGTCTCCGGTCAGCGCCAGCACGCCGCCTTTCTGCATGATGCGCAGGGCTTCGGGAAAGGCGGGGGCTTGCAGCAGCTTCAGGCTTTCTTCGGAGGATCGCAGGCCGGAGGCGCTGACCATACCCTGCCGCAGGCGCAGCAGCAGACTGCGGCCCGGCTCAAGATTGTCGTCAACAGCGAGGAAAATATCCGTGGACGGCTTGTCTTCATCATCAGGCGGGCTGAGCCTGAGCCGGGTGGCCTGCGCAATCACTTCGGGCGTAACTCGTTCCAGGGTCCAGGCTGAAGCGGGCGGGTTTTCTTCTCTTGTTTCGTTCTCTTCGTTTTCCGCTTCCGCGGGTTGCTTCTCTCCCGTTGTCGCGTCCATGGCGCTTGCGTCCGGCGGCAAAAGGCGCAGATCCAGTTTGTCCAGAACTTCCGAGGGCTTGACCGGCAGAGAGAAATGGAGGGAAAGCACCATCTCCGCCCGCAGATCGGGCCGGGTCACGGCGTCGAGCCTGCCGGTCTTCAATTCAAAGAGCTTGTCGGCTGAAGGCAGACGTATAAAAAAGTCCTCACCCCTGGAGGCGGGGCCGCCGCTGACGGCGGTGAAGCCGGGGGCCAGGGAGATGCGCAGGCCGGAGTCGGCTTTTGCCAGTTCGAGCACGGGCAGGCTGTAGTCCAGCCGGTCTCCCCTGTCGTTAAAATGCAATATGGGGTCGCCCAGCAGCAGGCCGTCGCCCTCAATCTTGACGCTGAAACGGCTTTGGGCCGCCTCGCGGTCCACGGGCGCGTTGAAGCGCATTTCGCCGCTGACGGCCATGGTTTTAAGATTTTCGGGGTCGAACTTGAAGCTGCCCGAGATTTTCGCGCGCAACGGGGCACTGCGGAACGTCACCGGGCCCGCCACAGCCATACGCGGCGGCAGGGACTTCTTGATGTCCACTGTATAGGCGGTGTCCACGGGCCAGATCTCTTCGGGGAAAAAGAGCAGGCGGTCCCCGCTCCATTCCCAGCGGCCCGGCAGGGACGGTTGAAGCGTCACTTCAGGCGCGGGCCGCCTGCCGAAATTGCGGCGGCAGACCGCTTCGCCGTCCTCGCCGTAGGCTTCCCGGCATTTCTGCTTGTCCGGAGTGAAGCGCAGGTCCAGTGCCGCATTGCCGCCGGGCTGTCCGGCAGCAGCGGTAAAGCGCCAGTAGCTGATCAGACCCCCGACGTTTCGCGAGTCCGGAGCCCTGACTTCCGGCGCGCTCCAGGCGTTGCCCGCGGTCAGGAAGAACAGCAGAAAAGTGAAAACAAGCCGGTTGCGCACAGGGCCGGAAAAGAAGGCGGATGCGGACATGCGGAATTTCCTGGGTGGAGGTGGACGGATGCCGATTTTATTTTCAACTTGCCCGAAGTTAGGTTGTTGTCAAGTGCGGTGCGGCCCGCATGAGGGCGGAACCCCCGTCAAGCCGTCCACGCGCGGGATAGTGCCGGGGAAAAAGCATGCGGAAAATGTAGTTCCGGAACATCAACCCGGCTCCGGGGCATGAAATCACATTGCTTGCGGGCGCTATGGTTCAGGTGCTAATCTCCTCCCCTCCATTCGGGCGCGTCATTCGGCCGCTCCCATGTCGAACGTACCCAGTGTGACGGACATATGGCTAAAAATCTGACCCAGGGCAGCCCGGCAAAGTTGATCTTTTTCTTTGCATTGCCCCTCTTCATCGGCAATTTTTTTCAGCAGATCTATAACATGGCCGATGCCCTGATCGTGGGGAGGACCATCGGTGTTACGGCTCTGGCGGGTGTGGGCAGCACCGGCAGCCTGCTTTTTCTGGTCATCGGCTTTGTCATGGGTATGACATCGGGTTTTTCCATCGTCACGGCCCAGTGTTTCGGCGCGCGCAACAAGGTGGGCGTGCGGCGCAGCTTTTGCGCCGGTATCCTGCTCAGCGCCGTGGCGGCGGGGATTCTGACCGTGGCCGGGGTGTTGCTCTCGCGCACGGTTCTTGTGCTCATGCTCACGCCGTCCGAAATCATGGAGGACGCCCTCAGCTACATCACGGTCATCTCCGGGGGCATAGGCGCGGCCGTGCTTTTCAACCTGCTCTCCAACATGATCATGGCGCTGGGCGACAGCAAGACCCCGCTGTTTTTCCTGGTTATCGCCTGTTTGCTGAATATTGCTCTGGACTTTACCTTCATCCTTTACTTCAGGATGGGCGTGTCCGGCGCGGCCTGGGCCACGGTGCTGGCGCAGGTGGTTTCGGGCCTGCTCTGCGTGGGCTACATTCTTAAACGGCAGCCTCTGCTGCGGCCGCACGCCAAGGACTGGAAGCTCGGCTTCAAGGATATCTGGAAGCCCGTGCGTATCGGTCTGCCCATGGGTTTCCAGATGTCGGTCATCGCCGTGGGCGCGATCATCCTCCAGGCGGCCCTGAACGGCCTGGGACCGCTGGCCGTGGCCGCCTATACCGCCGCGCAGAAAATCGACATGGTGGCCGTACTGCCCATGATGTCCTTCGGCCTGGCCATGGCGACCTATACCGGGCAGAACTACGGCGCGCGCAATCTGGAGCGCATCCGGCAGGGCGTGCGCCAGTGCTGCTTCATGTCCGTGGGCTTCAGTATCGCCATCGCCGTGGTCAACATCACGGGCGGGCACCATCTCATCGCGCTTTTTGTGGGCGAGGGCCAGGAACCGGTCATCGACATGGGTCAGACCTATCTGAAAATCAGCGGCTGCATGTACTGGGTGCTGGCCCTGCTCTTCATCTACCGCAACACCCTGCAAGGACTCGGGCAAAGCCTGGTGCCTACCCTGGCCGGGGTTATGGAGCTGCTCATGCGCGCGCTGGCCGCCGTGGTGCTGGCCGTCTGGTGGGGCTTCAACGGAGTCTGTTTGGCCAATCCCCTGGCCTGGATCGGCGCCGCGTTGCCGCTGGGCATCGCCTATTACGCCGTCATGCGCCGCCTGAAGCGTGAAGGCCTGCCGTCGCCCGGCACGGCCTGAGAACATTTCAGATCAGGCTTTCCGTACCCGGTTTTCGCGCCCGCAGGCGGGCCCGGACCACGTTTTGGGATTGGTTGGCGTAGCAATAGACGCAGGCGTGGGGGCAGGTGCTGTACGCGCCGATGTCTTTGGCGGGCAGGCATTGGCAGTGCTTGCGGCGGCTGGGATCTTTGGCGGCCTTGCGCGGGGCCGCGGGCAAGAGCCGCGCCTGTGCCGGGTCCAGGCCGCAGAGGCGCTGGACGTCGGCATCCTCCGGGCAGAGGCGGCTGATCAGGGCCGGGTCGGCGCAGGCATTGTGCGCGATGCCCCAGGCCGAAAGGTCCGCGGCCTCGGCGCAGGTGCCCAGCCGCAAAGGATGCGGCCAGGCGGCGTTACAGCGGGCCAGCCCCTGGGCCAGCGCCGACGTCTCCGTTTCCAGAGGCGCGCGCGGCGCGGCGGCGTGGGCGGCCAGACGGCCTCTGATTTTCTCGTAGATATCCAGAAAACTGATGACCAGCTTGTCCGTCAACGGGCTGAGCCGACGGCCCACGGCGTCCAGCCGTTCCAGCAGGGCTTCCGTCGGCAGAGCCGCGGCCAGAAGCAGCGGGTCCCAGCGCCAGATCACCCGCTCGCGCCCCAGCTGTTCCGAGAGGCGGCAGAAGGTTTCCAGGCGTTGTTCCAGCGGCGGCAGGCCAGGCTCCAGTCTTTCCGGCTCATAATTGTTGAGCGTAAACTGAAAGTAATACTTGAAGCCGAGATCGTCGATTTCCGGCAGGCGCGGCAACAGCGGCAGAGGATTTTTGCTCCAGAAGATCAGGCACTTGCAGCGTGCGAAGGAGATATATTGTTCCTGCCCAGCGTTGAACGGGTTGCGCCAGAGGCAATACCCGGCGCGCAGCCGCTCCAGAAGCCAGCGGACGTGAAAAGCCGGGATGTCCGTGGCCCGGCTGGCCGAAACGACCAGAGGAGCCACGGCCTGGCGCGGCCCTTGGGCGGCGGCGATACGGACGACAGGCCAGGGAGACATGGCGTTGGGGATGGTCAGGCCCGCCGGTGTCCGCGCAGTGCGGTCCATGCGCAGCTTGCCGCGAACCAGCAGCAGGAAACCAGAATGATGGTGGCCCCGCCAGCAGTAGCCAGCCAATCCTGGGCGGAGAGGGTGAGTCCGGCGAAGCCGGAGCTGACGCCCGCCAGCAGCGCCCACCAGAACATGCCGCCGGCTGTGCGGGCCAGATTACGAGCGGTGGCCGCCGGTACGATAAGCATGGCCGTGACCAGCAGCACGCCCACGGCCCAGACCGAAAACATGACTACCAGGGCCAGCAGGCCCGCGAAGACGTATTGCCAGAGGGCCACGCGTACCCCGTGCACGCGGGCCATGACCGGATTGAGGGCGATGGCCAGCAGACGGTTGTAACCCACGGCCTGAAAGAGCAGTATGGCCGGAAAAAGCAGGGCCAGGAAGGCGATTTCGCCTTCGCTGATGGTCAGGATGTCGCCGTAAAGGAATTGCTGCATGTCCCTGGCCACGCCGCCGGCGCGGCTGACCACGGCCAGACCGAAGGCCACTACCGCCGAAAAGACGATGCCGATGGCCGTATCCGCCGAAAGATTGCTTTTGCGGCGCACGGCCATGACCGCCAGCCCCACCAGGACGCCGAAAAGCGGCATGGAAAGCCGGGGATTCACGGACAGGATCAGGCCCAGCGCCACCCCGGCAAAGGCCGAGTGCCCGATGGCGTCGGAAAAAAAGGCCATGCGGAAGTTGATGACCTGCACGCCCAGCACGGCGGCCATGGGCGTGAGCAGCAACAGCCCCAGCAGCGCCTGCTGCATGAAGCGCGGCTGGAGGCAGTCCAGTGGCAGCAGGCCGATAAGCGCGTAGAGCGGGGAAAAATCAACCATGGCTCTTTCCCCGGACGATGTTCTCCGGCAGGGCGGCGGGCATGTGCAACGCGCAGCCCTGGCAGGGCAGGGGCTTCAGGCCCTCCGGCTGGCGGCCGGGGATTTGAGCGGGCGGATGATCCGACGGCGGATGATCCGGGCCGAACCATGCTCCGCATTGGGGGCAGGCCGGGTCCGCGCCGCCGCACTGGTCAGGATAGAGATGGATGGGCACGCCGAAGAGATCCAGCAGGGTGGCGGCGGTCAGGGTGGTTCGCGGCGGCCCTTCGGCGCGCACGGATTTGTTCAGACAGATCACGTGCGTGGCGTAGTGCGCCGCCAGAGGCAGATTGTGGCTGACCATGAGCTGGGTAAAGCCGTATTCGCGCCGGGCCGTGTCCAGCACTTCCCAGAACAGGCGTTCGCCCTGAAAGTCCACGCCCGCTTCCGGCTCGTCCAGCACCAGCAGTTCCGGTTCATGTCCCAGCGCCGCAGCCAGCAGCACCCGCCGCAGCTCGCCGCCGGAAAGATCGCCCATGCGGCGGTTTTCCAGGTGCCCGGCCCGCACCAGATCCAGCAGTCGGCGCGCCCGGGCACGCGCCCCGGCTTTCAGGCCCAGCCAGAGCGGACGGCGCTGGCGTTCCAGCGACAGAAATTCGCTGACCAGCAGCGGCAGGCCGCCGTCCATCTGCAATTGCTGGGGTACATAGCCCAGGCGCGGCCAGGGCGCGCCGTCGCGGCCTTCGGCCAGAATGCGCCCGGTATAAGGGACTTCGCCGATGAGACAGAGCAGCAAGGTGGTTTTGCCCGCGCCGTTGGGTCCCACCAGCACAGTGCTGCCGCCGCGCGGCACTGCGGCGCTGATATCCTCAAGGATTTCATTGCGGCCCCGGCGCACGCTCAAGCGCTCGAAGACAATGGCCGGGGCGGCGTCTTCAGCGCTGGTCAAAATAACGCTCAAGGATTTGGCAGTTGGCGGCCATGACCGCTTCATAATAACTCAGGGGAGCGTCCGCCGGGCCCGAGGCCACAGGATCGAGACTCGCCGCGGGCACGCCGGTTTCGCGCGCGAGGGTCAGGGCGGGCTTGTCCGAATACTGCGGTTCGCTGACGATGAGTACGGGCTTTTCCTCGCGGACGCGCCGGACCAGCGCCATGATCCGGGCCGCCGAGGGCTGGACGTCTTCGCTTTCCTGAATCACGTCCACGACATCCAGGCCCGCGTCATGCGCCAGATAGGCCAGAGCGTCATGTTGCAGGACAATGCCCTTGCGGGGCGCGCCCGCCCCCACGGCGGCGAGGCGGCGGCCCACGGAAAGCAGGCGCGCGGCATAGGCCTCGGCGGCGGCGCGGTAGGCGGCGGCTCCTTCCGGGTCAACCCGGGCCAGCCCCTTGGCAATATTGTAGACCATGGCCGCGGCCTGTTGCGGACCGGCGAAGAGATGCGGATTGACGGCCCCGTGGCCGTGGCCGGCGTGCGAGGACGGCAGCATACCCTGCGGCAGAGGCAAGGGGGCGATGCCCGCGCTGCTGTCGATAATCGTGACTTGGGCGTTGATTTTTTTTAGAGATGCGGTCAGGAAATTTTCCAGCCCCAGACCATTCATCACCAACACCTGAGCCTGAGCCAGTTTTTGCAGGTCGTGGGGGCTGGGCGCAAAGTCGTGGGGGCAGCCGCTCTGGGCCGGGACCAGCAGGTCCACCCGCACATAGGGTCGGCTCTGGGTCACGTTGCGGGTGAACAGGTAGACGGGAAAAGTGGTCGCCAGCACGCGCAGCTCGGCGGGGCGGCCCTGCGCGTTAGGCGCGGCCTGAACCGGCAGGGAGGGCAGGATGAAAAAAAATCCGGCCAGCACAGCCAGAACGGTCAGAATTGCCGAAAAAGAGGCCGGACGGACATCGTGATCCGGCGCGTCAAATTGTACGGACATGGCGGTATTCCATGGTTAGGATAATGGCAGGCTCAATTTCATAAAACCCGAAATGGGCGCTGTCAAGGCAATGCCGATGCGTCTGCCCTGGGATGCCGCCCTCCGGGACTTGCCGGACGCCCCCGGCCTCGGTATGTTGAAGACGTATGTTCCGCAGTCGATGTCCCCGGCGGCGTCGCGCCGCCAAGCGACACAGCCCGCGCGGCGGGACAGGACGGCGCGGTGGGAGTTTATATGGTCGAAAGTATTTCCGCCACAGTGCGGCTGAATGACGGTGCGGATATGCCCGGTTTCGGCTTCGGCTGCTACAAGGCCTCGGGGCCGGAGCTGGCGCTAGCCGTGCGTGAGGCCGTGGCCTGCGGTTACCGCTATATCGATACGGCCGCCTACTACCACAATGAAGACACTGTGGGCGAGGCCCTGCGGCACAGCGGGCTTGCGCGTGAAACGCTGTTCGTGCTTTCCAAGATATGGCCCACGGATTTTGACGAGCCGGTGCGCGCTCTGGACCGGAGCCTCAAACTGCTGGGCCTGGACTATCTGGACGGTTATCTGCTGCATTGGCCGGGCCTGGACAGCGCGCGGCGGTTGCGCGCGTTTGAACAATTGCTGCGCCGGAAGGAAGAGGGCAAAATCCGCGTGCTGGGCGTCTCCAATTTTCTGGAGGAGCAGCTCAGCGAACTGCGCGACGTTTTCGGCTTCTGGCCCGCGATAAATCAGATTGAGGTCCATCCGCTGTTCAGCCAGGCGGCGCTCTGCCGTTTTTGCGCCCGGTGCGGCATTCAGGTCGTTTCCTGGAGTCCGCTGGGCCGGGGCCGGGAGATGGAGAATCCCGCCGTGCGCGGGCTGGCCGCCGACCTCGGCAAAACTCCGGCCCAGATTCTGCTGCGCTGGCATCTGGAAAAGGGCTTGCTGCCCATTCCCAAATCGGTTCATGCCGAACGGGTCAGGGAAAATGCCGCGGTCTTCGATTTCCGGCTCACGCCGGAACAGGTGGCGGTTCTGGACGGGATTGAGCTGCCGGACTGCCGGGGCCGCATGGGGCCGGACCCGCTGAGCTACCCGCGCTGAACCGATCCTTGGAGCTGATCAATATTACGAGCGCGCATCCTTAACATTTGAAGACGCCCCCGTTGCCGTGCAGCGAGGGCGTCTTTTTCATTCAGCTGATTGCCGTTCTAGCCGCGCAGCACGCGCTGGAACAAATCCCGGCGGGAGACGTTCCGGGCGGGCCGCGTTTGCCCGGCGCGGGCCAGCATGGTCCGCGAGGCGTCGGCCACGGCATAATCGTAATATTCGGCAGGGGCGTCCTTGAAGAGGTAAATCACGCGCACGAGGTCCGTATCGCCGAGGACGGCGCCGGGGCAGTCCTTTTGGACTTCTTCCAGCCGTTTTCGGGCCAGTTCGCGGATTTCCTCCTCGTCGCCGAAGTTCATGCAACCTGTAGGGCAGGAGGTCACACAGGCGGGCGCGAGGCCCTCCCTGACACGATCAATGCACATGTCGCACTTGACGATGCGTCCCGAGGCGGCGTCATGGCGCGGAATATTATAGGGACAGGCCTCGGAGACGGCTTTCACGTCCTCGGGGCTGAGCGTGGCTGTCTTTTCCGTGGCCAGCACCGCTCCGGTTTCCTCGTCCCGCAGCATTGCGCCGGGCACGGCCATATCCGCCACGTCCACACACACGGGCGTCAGGCAGTGGCGGCACTGCTCGGGAAAGAAGTTCCAGCCCACCTTGCCGTCCTTGTCCGCCGTCTCCTTGAAACGCACCAGCCTGATGGTCTGAGCCGAGAGGTCCGGCGGATTCTGGTGGGAGCCGCTGTTGCGGGTTTTTTCAGCGGGCAGGTTTTTCCATTGCTTGCAGGCGATCTGACAACCGCGACAGGCTGTGCAGCGCGTCAAATCCACAAAGAACATCTTGCCCATGACTAGCCCGCCTTCTTTTCAATGTTGACCATAAAGGCCTTGCTTTCCGGAATGCCCGTGTTCGGGTCGCCCACCATGGCGGTGAGCAGGTTGGCGGCGTCGCCGCCGTCTTCCGGAACCAGCCAGCCGAAATGCCAGGACGTGCCGATGACGTGCACGGTCTTGCCGTTGGCGGTATACGGCTTCAGGCGCGGCGTAACCATGGCCACGCATTCAATCCGCCCGCGCCGGCTGCTCAGCACGACCTTGTCGCCGTTCTTGATGCCCTTGGCCTTGGCCAGCACCGGGTCCATCTCCGCGAAGTTCTGCGGTTCGGCCTCGGTGAGCCAGGGCACGCGACGGGTCATCAGGCCGGTCTGCCAGTGTTCGGTCACCCGGTAGGTGGTGCCGATATAGGGGTAGCGGGCGTCATTCACGGCAAGCTGCTCGCCCGGAGCCTTGTAATAGACCGGGCTGCGCGCCTGCGACGAGAAGTCGTGCCCGTCGAAGGGGGATTCCGCCGGTTCGTAGTATTCGGGGAAAGGCCCGTCGGCGCAGCCCGGCCCGTAAATGGCGCCGAAGCCGTCCTTTTGCATGATGAAGGGATGCTTGGCTCCCGGACCGCCGCCGCCGTCCACGATGTCGCCCACCCAGGCCTTGCCGTCCCAGGCGATGACCGCCTTGTCCGGATTCCAGGGGCGGCCGTTTTTGTCCACCGAGGCGCGGTTGTAGATGATGCGGCGGTTGGCGGGCCAGGCGAAGGACCAGTTGGGGAACAGGCCGATGCGGGCCTGGGCCTCCGTCTGGCTGTGCTCCTGCCGGGCCATCATATTGCCCTTCTGGGTCCACGCGCCGGAATGCAGCCAGTTGCCGCTGGCGGTGGAACCGTCGGCCTGAAGCACCACGAAGTTGGGCACCTGTTCCCCGGCCTTGTATTCCTTGTCGCCGATCTTCACGTCGCGGGTGAAGTAGCCGTTCATGATTTTGGCCACTTTGGCCGGGCTGAAGGCATGACCTTCCTTCCAGCCGTCGATGTCCAGTTGCAGCACAGGCTCGGGGAAGACGCCGCCCTGTTGGTAAAGCTTGCGGATCTCTTCCATGAGTTCCAGCATGATGTCGCCGTCGGGCTTGGTTTCGCCCCAGGGTTTGGGTCCGGCGTAGCGCCACTGGATCCAGCGGCCGGAATTGCTTACCGAGCCTTCCTTCTCAATGGAGACGGCACAGGGCAGCAGAAAGACCTCGGTCTTGATCTGGCTCGGGTCCATGCCGGGACCGCGCCAGAACGAGCCGGTCTCATTGTCGAAAAGGTTGACGTTGACCAGCCAGTCCAGTTTGGTCATGGCCTGGCGGTGTTTGTTGGAGTTGGGTCCGGAGCAGGCCGGATTCATGCCCCAGGCGAACAGGCCTTTGACCTCGCCCTCGCCCATCTTATGAAAGATGGACTGCCAGTAGTAGTCCAGCAGGGACTTGCCCGCGTCCACGCGCGGCAGCAGGGCGTAGCCCTCTTCGGGCGAAAGCGCCGGGAAGAAGGATTTGATCAGACTGGCCATGTACTTGGGCCGGTTCTGCCACCAGTTCACGCTCATGGGGTCGGCGGACTTGGGCGTGGCGGCGTTGTAGTCCGCCAGTCCGGCCTGGGCGCTGGTGGGTCCGGGCAGATAACCGGGGAAACTGGAGGAGAGCAGGCCGTGGTCCGTGGAACCCTGCACGTTGGATTCGCCACGCAGGGCGTTGACGCCGCCGCCGGACACGCCGATGTTGCCCAGCAGCAGCTGGACCATGGACATGGTGCGGATGTTCTGCACGCCGTAAGTGTGCTGGGTCCAGCCCATGGCGTAAAGGATGGTGCCTGCCTTGTCGGGCCTGCCGGTGGCGGCAAAGGCCTTGTAGACGGTTTCCAGATCCTCGGCCGGGGTGCCCGTGGCCTTGGCCACGGCGGCGACAGTGTAGCGTTTGTAATGCTCGCGCAGCAGGTTGAGCACGCAACGCGGATTCTTGAAGCTGGTGTCGCGCACGGGCACGCCTTTGTCGTCCAGCTCAAAGGCCCAGGCTTTTTTGTCGTACGCGCCTTTGTCGGCGTCAAAACCCGCAAACAGGCCGTTTTTGAAGCCGTAGTTCTTGTTCACCACCAGAGGGGCGTTGGTGTAGTCACGCACGTATTCCTCGAAATAAAGCTTGTTGTCGAGGATATACTTGATCATCCCGCCCAGAAAGGCGATGTCCGAGCCGGGGCGCAGGCCCACATGGTGGTGGCACTGGCCCGAAGTGCGCGTAAAGCGCGGGTCCACATGGATGAGCGTGGCGCCCCTGTCTTTGGCGCGCAACACCCATTTAAAGGAAATGGGATGGTTTTCAGCGGCATTGCTGCCCATGATCAACACACAATCACTATTGGCCAGATCGTTCCAGTGATTGGTCATCGCGCCGCGTCCGAAAGACTCTGCCAGAGCCTTAACAGTGGAGCTGTGTCAGAGACGCGCCTGGTGCTCGATATACACCAGGCCCAAAGCGCGCTGCATGGCCTGCAAGGCCCAGCATTCCTCATTGTCCAGAGCGGCGGAACCCAGTGAGGCGATGGCCTCGGTACGGTTGACCACCTGACCGGCCGCGTTTTTCTCCGTAAAAGTGGCGTCGCGGGTGGCCTTGACGCGCTTGGCGATCTCCGGCAGAGCCCAGCTCCATTCCACTTCTTTCCATTCCGTGGCGCCGGGAGCGCGGTACAGCGGTTTTTTGGGGCGGTCCTTGTTGGAGGCCAACTGGAAGGTGGACGCGCCCTTGGCGCACAGGCTGCCATCATTGATGGGATGGTCGGGATTGCCTTCCACGTTGATGGCCTTGCCCGGACCGTCGGGATGGCCTTCGGCGCTGGTGCTGACCAGCAGGCCGCAACCAACGGCGCAATAGCAACAGACCGAGGTGGTCTGTTTGGTCCATTTCAGCTTGGCGTCCTGCGCCGCCGCGGTCACAGGAGTCAGGCTGACGCCCAGACCGCTGAAAGCCAGAGCGGCGGTGGCGCCCGCGCCAAGCTTTATAAAGCCTCTGCGCGAAAATTGCATATGCTCTTCTCCTTGATAAGGGAATCAGATACCGGCTATTCTTTCTTTTATTATGCTTTAAAGAACATAATAAAAAGCTTCTCCACAAATTCTTTACGCTACTGCCGTATGCCTGTCGCCGTTCCGAACTTTTTCATTCCGGCATCCGAACGGCTGCTTCCAGCTTCTCCGCTGCGTTTAGATTAACCGTATCCGGGCCATGCTTCCATGTCAATATAGTGAAAAAATATTCATGATTGCTTTTGCACGCCGTTTTTTTGTAACTTTCAGCTGTATTTCGACGGCATCCGGGGCCGGGGTTTTCAAATGTGTAAAGCTGCGCCTGAAATTTCCCCGGCGGTTGCGCGGTTCCGGCTTCTGTCGTATAGCGTATCACCCCGAACGGGGACAGCCTGAAACATTAACCTGGCGCCGAGCGCCCATGGAAACAGATATGAGCACGCTTTTTTCCCTTGCCGACGCCACCCTTGCCCGCCGTCTGGAACGCCTTGCCGCTCTGGCCTGGCTGCCCGGGACATTGCTGGATATCGTGGGGGGAACTCTGCGTCTGCAACGGGCGGCTTTCCAGAGTCTGAGCCGTCCGGATACGAGCGGCCTTTGCCCCGCCGCGCCGGAGGCGCACGCGCAGGGCGCGCCCTTGCTCGCATCCGCTGACTTTCCGTATGATCCCGACCTGGCCCGGCCGCTCTGGGGTCAACTTTGTGACCTGCTGGCGTCGGCCGGGGGCAACCCGGCGGAAGCCGTGTCGGCCTTGCGCCGGGAAGTGGCGACGGATGAGGAACTGCCCGCCAGGGCATACGCGGCTTTCACCCATGAGGACGAAGCCTTTTTCACCGGCTGGGCCGCGCGCCTGCCTCAGGCTCCGGCTCTGATCCATTTTTTGGCCCAGGCGGCGCTGACCCCGCAACTGGCCGCCGTGACCGAGACCCTGTCCGCCGGGCACGATGAGCAGCGTGTCTGGGAGCACGGGCATTGCCCGCACTGCGGCCGTCCGCCCTTCATGGGCGAATTGCGCGGCAGGGAAGGGCAGCGTTGGCACACGTGTTCGTTCTGCGGCGCAAGTTACAGGGCGGCCCGGCTGCAATGCCCCTTCTGTCTGGAGCGCGGGGAAGAGCGGTTGCGGATGTTCACCATCGACAGCCTCCCTTTTTTTGAGGTGCGCGTCTGCAAGACCTGCCGCTGCTATATCAAGCTGGCCGACCTGCGCGAACAGGCCGAGGCCTTGCCCGCCGCCCTGAATGACCTGGCCTCTCTGCCGCTGGACATGCTGGCCCGCCAGGAAGGCTACAGCCGTCCGACGCCGTCGGCCTGGGGCTTCTGATGGATGCGGCGCAAGACGGATTTTCGCCCGGCCCGGCTCCTTTGCATCTGTCCGCTCGGCGTTTCCGGCGCGGCCGCTGGGAGGATCTGCCCGAAGTGGCCGCCCGCGAGGAGGCCGTGCGCGTGCTCCATGCCGGGGGAAGCAGCAGCCTCTGGGCCTGGCCGCATGATCTGGAAGATCTGGCGCTGGGACACGTGTTGCTGGATTGCGCACCACGGGCGGGAGATGAGCCCGGCGATGCGCCCGTGCCGTTGTGGACGGGGCGGGTGGAGCGCCTGGACGCGCCCGCGGGTCGGCACTGCCTGCGGGTAAGCTTTGCCGGAGAGAACGAGCCGGGTTGCGGTCTGTCCAGGCCGCACAGACCGGATGCGGCCTCTACCGCGCCACGCTTGAGCGCCGCCGCGCTGCTGGCGCGGATGGCGGAATTTTTCGCCGCGCCGGGACTCTGGGACGGCACGGGCTCTTTCCACCGCGCGGCCCTCTTCCACCCGGAGCACGGGCTGCTGCGAGTGGCCGAAGACATCGGCCGCCACAACTGTCTGGACCGGCTGGCCGGATTTTGCGCCCGGCAGGGCCGTGAGCCCGCCGCGCACGCGCTGTTCATCTCCGCCAGGATCACCGGCAGCCTGTACGCCAAGGCCCGGCGGGCGGGCTTCACGTTGCTGGCCAGCCGTGGCGCGGTGACCAGCGCGGCCCTGACGGCGGCCAGGGCGCAAGGCGTAAGCCTGGTGGGTTTCTGCCGCCCCGCCGAGGAGCGCCTGACCGTATTCTGCGATGAGCTGGGACGGGTGACGGCATGAATCCGGAACGCGATGGGCAAACGCCCGGAAACGATGTGGCCGGCGTGGTGCTGGCGGGCGGCCTTTCCTCGCGCTTGGGGCAGGAAAAGGCCCTCTTGCGCGTGCACGGCCAGGAACATCCTGATTTGCTGCGCCGCACGCACAATCTGTTGACCGCGCTCCTGCCCCGCTGCTGGGTAGCCTGCCGCCCGGACCGGCCGCGTCCGGGATATGACTGCATTTTTGACCAGGTGGAAGGCCTGGGGCCGTTCAGCGGAGTGCACGCGGCTCTGCGCGCGGCAGCGGAGCGGGGTTTTGCCGCCGTGCTGGCCCTGTCCTGCGATCTGCCCTTTATGGACGAGGCCACGTTGCGCCGTTTGCTGACCGCGCGCGAAACAGCGCCCGCCGGTCGCCTGCTGACGACCTTCTGCCAGCGCGAGACGGGCTTTATCGAGGCGCTCACGGCTGTGTACGAAGTGGCGGCGCTGCCCCTGTTCGACGCGGCTCTGGCCCACGGCGAGCGCAAGCTCAGCCGCATCATTCCCCAGGAACGGCAGGAGCGTATTTTCTACAGCCAGACGGAAGCCCTGCCGTTTTTCAACATCAATTATCCCGCCGACCTGGAACTGGTGCGCCGCCTGCTGGCCGCGCTTTAAGGCCGCCCGCATTGACGCCGAACATTGCGTAACAGAAGGCCGACGCAAGGATGCTCTGTCATCCTTGCGTCGGCCTGTTTTCCTTGCGTCGGGAGCAGTTGTTTAGGCGTCCATCCCCACCGGGGCTTTGTTGGCGTGTTTGATAAAGGTGTCGTCTTCCAGCTCCTGGAAGGCTTCACGCAGTTCTTCCTCACTGTTCATGACGATGGGACCGCCCCAGGCCACGGCTTCGTGCAGGGGTTCGCCGGACACCAGCACCAGACGCGCGCCCTGCGGTCCGCCGGTCAGGGCCACGGCGTCGCCTTCGGTAAAGAGGTAGGCGTGCTTGGCCGAAAGCATGTCGTTGTTTTCCGTCAGGGCGCAACTGCCTTCCACCAGATAGGCAAAGACCGTGTGCGAGGGCTTGGTTTCCACTGTCCAAGTGTGCCCCGGCTTGAGGGTTACGTCCAGAAAACGCACATCCACGTAATCGCCTCTGACGGCCCCTTCCACATCCTTGTACCGTCCGGTCACCACAGCCACAGCGGCCGCGTCTTCTTCCACCCTGGGCACCATGTCCACGGTGATATCGCGGTATTTGGGTTCCACCATCTTGTTTTTACGGGGCAGATTGATCCAGAGTTGCAGCCCCAGAATCCTGTCGCTGGCCTGCGGCATTTCCTGGTGCAGAATGCCGCTGCCGGCGGTCATCCACTGGCAACAGCCGTCCTTGATTTTACCAGCATTGCCCAGACTGTCCATATGGTCGATTTCACCCTGCATCAGATAGGTGAACGTCTCAATGCCCCGGTGCGGGTGCATGGGAAAACCCTTGATGTAGTCGGCCGGATTGCGGGAATCAAAAGCGTCCAGCATCAGAAAAGGATCAAAGTTTTTTACTGTGGGGGAACCCAGAACGCGGACCAGATGCACTCCGGCGCCGTCAATGGTGGAATGGCCGGTAACCGCGTCTTTAATCGTGCGGAATTTCATGGCTGCTCCTTTTTCCGTCCGTCCCATGTGCGGCATGGCGGGCGGAAACTCATATATGTATAACCGGATCGGGCTGCCGTCAGGCGGCTTTTCCGGCGAAAAACGAACCGCCTTGCGGAGCCGGGTAAGCGGGTGTTCCGCTTTTCCGACGGCGGCAGCGCGGCTGCCGCCAGGGCGACTCTATCAGAGAGGATATAATTCCAAAAAATAACCTGTCCAGAGGGGAACATGCGGAACGTCCGGCGGCGTTTGCCGGGCAGCGGCGGACGCAAAAAACCTCCCCGGCCAGTGGCCGGAGAGGTTGCAAAACTGTCCGGGACGGCAGAGATCAGCTCTTGAGTCTGTCCATCAATTGGCGGATTTCGCTCATCTGGCCGTTGAGCTGTTTGGCGGCGTTGTTGGCGTCGGCAATGGTCATGGCCACATCCTTAAGGGTGTTGTCCACCGCTTCCACGGTTTCGTTGATCTGCGCCGTGGAGGCGGACTGCTGTTCGGAGGCAGTGGCGATGGCCCGCACCATGTCGGTGGAAAGGGTCGTGATTTCCACGATATCCCTGAGCCGGTCGCCCGAGGTGTGGGCCAGGCCGGTCACTTCCTCAATGCTGGTCACGGCGCGGTCCACATGTTCCATGTTGCGGCGGGTGCTCTGCTGGATGTTTTCAATGGCGGCGCCCACTTCCGTGGTGGCGCTCATGGTTTTTTCAGCCAGTTTGCGCACCTCGTCGGCCACAACCGCGAAACCGCGTCCGGCGTCGCCCGCGCGGGCCGCTTCAATGGCCGCGTTGAGCGCCAGCAGATTGGTCTGGTCGGCGATATCGGAAATCACGGTCATGATCCGGTTGATGCTCTGGGCCTCATCGCTCAGCTTTTCCATGTCCGCGCGCAGATCCATGGAATTTTTCTGCACCTGGCTGATGGAGGAAACCACCTGTTCCACGATATTCTGACCGTCCGTGGCCGTATTGCGCATATTGTCGGAATTGGCGGCGGCGTCGCCCGCATTTTTGGAAATATCCAGCACGGCCATGTTCATCTGCTCCATGGCCGTGAGCGTGTCATGCATGCGTCCGGCTGTTTCCGCCGTGGCCGTGTCGGTTTTCACCAGTACGCTGACCAGCTGCTCACAGGCCGCATTGGCCGCTTCCAGCAGGTCCAGAACAGATACGGCCACGCTCCGCATGATTTCGCTGTTGCGTTTGATGGCCTCCTGCTGCTCAAATGTTGTGGTGTTGTCCAGCAGGATCAGCACGACATTGGACAGTTCCCCCCTGTTGTCCGGCATGGGTTTGGTGAAGATTTCAGCGTGCATGGCCTTGCCCGTTTTTCTGTCAATGACGACGGAGGAAGAGCCGCCTTCCCCGCTTTCCAGGCAGCGGGTGACGGAGGTGGCGCGCGTGCCGTCATTGTAGAAAAAGGCGCCGGAGGCCATGCCCACGCTGTTTTCCATGTCGTCCGCATGATCAAAGGTCTCCAGCATGGGAGCATTGGCGAAGACCAGTTTATTCTCCATGTCGAACACGGCGCAGGGCACGGGCAGGGCGGTCAGCACCCCGCGCGAGAAGGCGAGCTGGCTTTCCAGCTTGTCCAGCATGGCGTCGAGGGCCGTGGCCAGGGTGCCGATTTCATTTTGTGAATGCGTTTCGATACGTGAGCTGTAGTCGCCGGACATGACTTTTTGGGCAAAGTGGGAAAGCTGCCCCAGCGGACGGCAGATGCCCCTGCGGGCATATATGGCGGAAGCAAGGCTGAACAGCAGAGTCAGGCCCGGAGCCACTCTGCGGTCGGCCGCGCGGGGCGTTTTGCCGGCGCGCTCGTCCACAATGCCGAAATAGACCGTTTCATAGCGGCTGTCGCCGGTGGCGGCGTATTGTCGGACATTACTGGTGAGCTGTTTGGAAGACTCCATCAGCTCGCCGGCAAGCTGCACGGCCACTTCCTTGTTGCGCGCGAGTTCCAGATTATTTTGAATGGCTTGGTAAAGCTCATAGACAAAATAGCCCACAACACATGTCAGGACAATGATCGCTGCGTTGATTGCGGATGAAGCCTTGCTGATGCTCATGTTCATTGCTCCTGAGATGCGAATGAATTTTTCGGAAAAGCAGTCCACATGCCAGCTTGATCGCCAGAAAGTTCAAAAGTGTTAGAGTAAAACATCCCTTACTAGAAATTATTTTTACGAATTTTCGGAAGCGTCAGGCGGATTGCCCGTGTCCTGCCACTAAAGGGCTTGACGCGCAAGGCCCGGACAGACAAAAAAGTGCTGTTGATCTGTCAGAGAGGTTGAATGTGGAAAATATGATCCTCAAGGTTCTCGGCGCGGCTCTGTTATGCATGCCGCTTATGGCGGGCGTCTGCCGCGCGGCGGAGGAGAGCGTGACGCCGCAGGGCCAGGCAAGCGAGAATAAGGAAGACACGACGCCGGGCACGTCTCCTGTGGCGGAAACAGGCAAGCTGCCGCCCCTGGCGGCAATGATCACCTCGCCCTTCGGCCTGCGGCGCATGCCCGGCTGGCTGAGTCGGCGCGGCATGGTGATGCGCGAGCATTCCGGCCTGGATATTCGCGCCAGGCTGGGCTGGCCGGTGGTGGCTTTTGAAGGCGGCCCGGTCATCCGGGGCCGCAACGGACGGCCCGCGCGCATGGGCGACCTCAAAGCCCTGGAAAATTACAGCCCGCCGTCCCTTCCCGCCTGGGGCCAGGGGCAATAGGGCTTTCTGCCATTGAAAGCGACGGGGCGCGCTGCCCGGATTTTCTGTAAAATTCACGCCGCAACCTGTCACCCCGCGATCCCGCCCCCATTCTTCTCATCCTCCCGTTCCGTCCTTCTCCTCTGCCGTTTTTCACCGTACGGTCCGTGCCCCGCCGCGGGCGCGATATCGTGTGCCAAATGGTGAAAATCGTTTTTCTGGCCCGTTCATTGCATAACCTCTTAGCGTTTGACCGGCTGAGCCGGGCAAAGGGCTTATGTTGAACAGGTTGAAAAAGGCGGATTCGCGCTCACATTCCCGCAAAATAGCGCTGTGAGCCGCCGCGAACCGCTTTACGCCGATCAGAGAGACCGTTTTACGCAACCTGTTGTTCTGTTTAATTGTTTTACAGGTGGCAATTATTTTTACAGTCGCCTGCCTAGACCAAACAAGAAGGATTCAATCATGACTACTCTTGGCACGAGATACCCCACTCTGGCTTTCATTTCTGGCGGCGTTGGCGAAGCGGAAGATGGTATCCCGCCGCAGCCCTTTGAAACTTTCTGCTATGATTCCGCATTATTGCAGGCAAAAATTGAAAACTTCAACGTCATCCCCTATACCTCCGTGCTTCCCAAGGAACTTTACGGCAACATCCTGCCCGTGGAGAAAGTGGAAAAGGACTTCAAGCACGGCGCCGTGCTGGAAGTGATCATGGCCGCCAACGGCGCCCGTATCGAGGAGCATCGCGCCATCGCCACGGGCCTCGGCATCTGCTGGGGCAAAAGGGACGGCAAGCTCATCGGCGGCTGGGCGGCTGAATACGTGGAGTACTTCCCCACCTGGATTGACGACGACATCGCCAAAGCCCATGCCGAAATGTGGCTGAATAAATCCCTCAACCATGAACTGTCGCTGCGCGGCGTTGAAAAGCACAGCGAATTCCAGTTCTGGCACAATCATCTGAATCTTACCAAGCCCTACGGCTACTGCCTGACGGTCATGGGCTTCCTCAATTTTGAATTTGCCGATCCCGTTGTGGTGAAAAACTAGTCAAACCGCTCCGGCCTGTCCGTGAGCCATTGCGCGCCCGGCCCGCGACGGAACCTGTCTGCGTGGGCCGGGCGTCTGTTTTTTACGGGCCTGCGCCGCCCGGAGGCGCGGCCCCGGTTTGAAATTTCGCGGATCTCCGCAATGAATCGTTTCTGTGAAGCCGCGCCGTCATGTGGCGGCGAGGTTTAAAATATAAAGGATAGAGCAATGGCGCAAAGCACAACCAAAAAACTCGGGGTCGTGGCGCTGGCCAGCGTGGTGGTCAGCTCCATGGTCGGCGGCGGCATTTACAGCCTGCCGCAGAACATGGCCGCCTCGGCTTCCGTGGGCGCGGTACTCATCGCCTGGGTGATTACGGGCTTGGGCATGTATTTTCTGGCCAATTCTTTCCGCATTCTTTCGGACATCCGCCCGGATCTCAAGGCGGGCATCTATATGTACGGGCGGGAGGGCTTCGGCCCCTTTGTGGGCTTTCTCATCGCCTGGGGCTACTGGCTCTGCCAGATATTCGGCAATGTGGGCTACGCCGTCATCACCATGGACGCCCTGAACTACTTTTTCCCGCCGTATTTCCAGGGCGGCAACACCATCCAGTCCATCATCGGTGGTTCCATCCTGATCTGGATGTTCAACTTCGTCGTGCTGCGCGGCACGCAGCAGGCCGCCATCATCAATACCATCGGCACCATCGGCAAGCTGATCCCGCTGTTCATCTTCGTCATTGTGCTGGCCTTTGTGTTCAATATCGACAAATTTGACTTTGACTTCTTCGGCAAGCTGGCCGTGGACAACGGTCACCACCTCGGCGGTCTGGGCGCGCAGGTCAAGAGCACCATGCTGGTGACGCTCTGGGCCTTTATCGGCATTGAGGGCGCGGTGGTGCTGTCCGACAAGGCCAAAACGCCGAGCGATGTGGGCAAGGCCACGGTCATGGGCTTTTTGGGCTGCCTGGTGGTCTATATTCTGCTTTCCGTGCTGCCGTACGGCTTCATGACCCAGGCGGAGCTTTCCGCCGTGCCCACGCCGTCCACAGCCGGCGTGCTGGAACGCGTGGTGGGCCCGTGGGGCAGCTGGCTCATGAACGTGGGCCTGATTATCGCCGTGCTGGCCAGTTGGCTGGCCTGGACCCTGATCACCGCTGAAATGCCTTTGGCGGCGGCCAAGAACGGCACCTTTCCCCGCCAGTTCAGCAGGGAGAACGCCGCCGGAGCGCCGTCCGTGTCCCTGTGGGTCACCAGCCTGCTGATGCAGCTGGCGCTCTTTATGGTGTACTTTTCCAACAACGCCTGGAGCATGATGCTGAGCATCACCGGCGTCATGGTGCTGCCCGCCTATCTGATTTCCACGCTCTTTCTCTGGAAGACCTGCGAGGACGGGCAATATCCCCAGAAGGCCCCGGTGGGGCGGGCGGCCGCCCTGGCCTGCGCGGCTCTGGGCACGCTGTACGGTTTCTGGCTGATCTACGCCGCCGGGCTGCATTATCTGCTGATGTCCATGGTGCTGATCGCACTGGGCGTTCCCGTGTACATCTGGAGCCGCAAGCAGCATCCCGACCAGGCGCCGCTGTTCAAGACCTATGAGAAGGTCATTCTGGTACTGCTGGTGCTGGCGGCTCTGGCCGCGATCTACCTGTTCGCGCGCGGCATTATCACGCTGTAACCTCTTTCGGAAACAGAGACGTTCCCACAAGGAGTGCATATATATGTTGAAAAAATGGAAACAGATCGGCGGATTCGCCATGGCGGCCTTTTTGTTCGTGGCCGTGCAGTCCCAGGCCGCCCAGGAAGACAGGGCGGCACAGGGGCAGAAACTGTACGACGATCTCTGCGCCATCTGCCATACGGAAAAACCCGCCAAGATGATGGGGCAGCCTGTGGACGGCCTGGTGGCCAAGATGGAAAAAGTGAAAGGCCTGACCCCGCCGCCCAATGACAAGGTGGCGGAAATGCAGGAGGCGCTGAAGCCGCTTTCCGGCCAGGACATGAAGGATATCGCCGTTTACCTGAACGGACTGAAATAACCGGTTGATCACAACACTATAAAACAGCCCGGAAGACGCGCACATGCCGCGGTTTTCCGGGCTGTTCGCATCCGGCGGGGCAGGTATTTGGGCAAGATGGGACCGCGCGGCGGGGGTATCCGGATCAGGTTGAGGATCACGCCTGCGTGGACGGGGACAGGAAGCGTTCGCCTTCCGCAACCGCGATGCGCCGGACCAGTTCATCCGCCAGCGCGCGGGAGGACAGGCGTTGCAGGGCCTCCCGGTCTTTTTGGCGTTCCCGTGTGATGTCTTCATCCTCGTAGACGTCGGGCGCATGCCTACGGATGCGGCACGGACCGACGCCGGTCAAAATCCATTCCGGGTTGACGTTAGCCACGCGCAGCAGAGTGAGCAGCCATTCCGCCGGGATCGTGCCTAAACGCTTGGCGTTGGTCACGGTAGAGCGTCGGATGCCCAGATACGCGGCAAGCTCCATCTGGCTGTGCGTGCCTGTGATCTGCTGGATGCGCTCAAGCTGTTCGGTGAATGGAGATGCGCTTTCTATGAATTTCATGGTGCTACTACCGGATAATGTTCATGAACTGGCAAAATCAAAAAGAGGGAGCAAATTTATATAAATGCATTTATCCTTTTTTGGGATATTTTTCAACATGCCATAGCGTCATCCTAAAAAGGGATGATCGTGAAGTCTATTTTTAGCAAGAAATATACTGTATTTTTAGATGTGCTGATCCAAGCGCGAAAAAGCCAATGCCTCAGTCAACAGGTTATCGCAACCCGTTTAGGTAAGCCGCAGTCTTTTATATCAAAATATGAAAACGGCGAGCGGCGGCTGGATGTTATAGAATTTTTTGCGATTGCCAAGGCGCTGGAAAAAGATCCTGTCCAGTTGCTGAAAGAGTGTGGTCTGCTTTAACTCAATTGATAGGTGAGTAACATTTTAAGAGCACGCTTCCTTGCAGCACTTGAAAAACGAAAAATGCAGGGACTCAACTACGTCCGTTAGAACGCTGCTCTTATTCCCCCCAAAGTTGTTTTATTCGGAGCTATCATCCCGGCAATTACATGCTGGCTGGCAAATGCCAAAAAAAGAAACCCAGTAAAGTGCCGGGCATGTTCACACAAATGTTATCCAAATGTTATCCAGCGGTGTGGACGCTGCCAACGGAAGTAGTGAAATAAATTTATGCGGGCTTAACCCAGATGTCAAGACACCATCGGCTCGTCTTGGAAAAGCTATGAGGTTATACGGGTAAGAAACAATAGCTATAGTAAGGGAAGTTGTATGAAATTGAGCCCGGATATACCATTATGCTCTCCTGAGCAAGACGAATTCGGATATTCCACTTTATCTTCATTTATTGCGGATTCAATCATAAGCACAGAAAATCCTAATGGGATAGTGATTTCAATAAATGCCCCTTGGGGCTATGGTAAGTCATCATTGATGAACTTTATTAGCTATTATATCTCTGAACGATCGCCAGAAATACATATAGTAAATTTTAATCCTTGGTGGTTTAGTAGCAGAGAAAATTTAGTAAATCAATTTTTTGCAGAATTTGGAGCACAGATAAAGAGAAATCCAAAACTTAAAAAAATTACTTCTGCTATTGGAGAATATGCTGGAGTATTAGGTCAAGCTGCAGCAATTGGTTCTGGTTATCCTATTATAACTCCGATTGCTAATTTTTTTGGGAAAGGCATAAAAAGTATACTTAAAAAAGATGTGCAAAGGTTAAAAAACGACTTAGCCAGTGACTTAAAAAAATCTGGTAATAAATTTGTTTTCTTCATTGATGATATCGATAGGCTTACTCCAGAAGAAATAAAAGAATTGTTTAAGATAGTTAAAGTATTGGCTGATTTTCCAAACGTTATTTATATCTTATCATTTGATATGGATATAGTATGTGAAGCTATTAATTTGTCTTATGGAATAGATGGAAAAGCATACCTTGAGAAGATTATTCAAGCCTCGTTTAGTCTTCCCAAAATAGATAAGCTCCGCCTTAGAAGAACCCTTTTTTCAAAACTATGGGTGATTGGAGGAGAGTCCGGGTTTAAAGAAAATATTTGGCATGAAGTCATGAATGTTTATTTTTCGGGATTAGATTCTTTAATAAGAAATCCTAGAGATATCATAAGAGTAACTAATGCCTTGAACGTGACTTACCCACCGGTAAAGTCAGAAATTTTTTCACCTGACTTTGTTGCGATAGAATTTATAAGAATATTTTGCCCTAAATTATACACAACAATTAAGAGTAACAAGAAATACTTTGCTGGTCCTAATGATGAAAGACATACTGATAGAGAAGAATTAATTAAATTTCATAATGCTTGGCTAGAAAATATTGATGAAGTTAATCGTAATGATATTAAGACGATAGTGCAAATACTATTCCCGAAATTGAATAACATTTTTGGCAATACAATTCATGGATCAAATTGGGTTTCACAATGGCGAAAAGAACGTAGAATATGCAGCGATGAATGTTTTGATATTTATTTCAATTTCACAATTGATAGTGACTTTGTTAGCAAAACAGAGCTTGAAATCTTCAAAGAATCTGCAAATGAAGAAAGCTCTATCATTGGAATTCTAGAAAGTTCTACAGAAATATACAGACTTGATGGAACAAATAAAGTTCAGGAGTATATTTCAAAAATTAGGGACATTGCTGCTGAGATTGATGAAGGCAGAGCGTCAAATATTATCAAAGCTATTTTTAACTGCGGCAATAAACTACTTACAACAGTTCCTGAAACAAGAGTTTCTTTATCATCTTTACCATTTCGTTGGTATATTGATTATACCATTGAAGATTTGCTCGAAAAGATACCAGAAGACTTGCGTGGAGCGTTCCTTATTGATTGCACAAAATCAAGCAGTTCATTGACCCTGTTGGTCGAAGTTATCAGATTCGCAGAAAGAGTAAAAGAGGAGCCTGATAAAAGGGGGCACTCTTCATACAATGCCATTTCGGATGCAGATTTAGCCATTGCCAAAGACTCTTTATGTGAACGACTAGCAAGCTCAACTTTGGAAGAATTACTTTCCTTACCCAATCTTGATATGGTCTTATTTTGTTGGGGAGAATGGGCCGATAATGAGACTGTCAACAACAAAATTCGACCCATTCTTGAAAATGAACTCAGCGCCATTAAATTTCTTGCAACCTATTTTTATTTCTCACAAACCTTTAGCTTTGGTGACGCGCTCGCTCGCTCGCAGGCTTATCTAAATTCAAGGAGTATTCAGAAATATATTAACGTTGGGGCGTTGGAAGAAAAATTGAAATCTTTTCCTCATGAAAGCCTTTCCCGTAAACAGCTGCTTGTTGTTGATACTTTTTTAAAAGACGTTGAAGCTCGAAGAAATGATACTTCCGATGATAGTGAGGCGTGAACGGGGCCAGAACCCCATAACGGAAAAAGGGTTTATGAGAATTTCTCATAAACCCTTGTAATCTCTGGTCGGGATGAAAGGATTTGAACCTTCGACCCCTTGAACCCCATTCAAGTGCGCTCCCAGACTGCGCTACATCCCGACGCGAAGAAGATAACTACGCGGCATAGGCGTTTCTGTCAAGAATTTTTCCGTCTTTTTAATCTTCGCGCCGCAGCACCAGGGCCACCAGCGGCGGCAGGTAGAGGGTCACGTCCTGTTCATAGCGGTCCGGCAACGGCCTGGTGAAGTGCTCCAGCGGCGGGCACGCAACGCTCAGGTTGCCGTGCCCGGCAAAGCGCGTTTCATCGGAGGAGAGCAGTTCCACATACTTGCCAGGCGTCACGGTAAAGGTCAGGTTTTGTCTGGCCTCCAGTTCATGAAAGTTGAAGGCAAAGAGCAGGCGTCCCCGCTCAAAGGCCAGCAGGCGTTGGTCCTCATGGATGAAGCGGAACAGCGGGGCCTGTTGGAAATCCTCCGCATGCGCGGCCACCAGACCGCACAACTGGGCCTTGTCCCAGGCGGCCAGACCGGCGTACTTGAGGTCGGGCCGGTCCGCCAGATGCCACTGGCGGTGGGCATGGGCCTCGGCGTCCAGCCATTCCGGGTGCCCGAATTCATTGCCCATGAAGTTGAGATAGCCCGCGTCCGCCGTGGTCAGGGTTATCAGCCGCATCAGACGGTAAAATGCCAGGCCGCGCGAAACATTCCAGTTCTCCTTGCCCACAGCCATATAATGATACATGTCGTCGCCCATCAGCCGCCAGATCATGGCGTCGTCGCCGTTGATGCACTGATCGTGGCACTCCACATAGCTGACGGTGCGGTCATAGGGGCGGTGGTTGGTCATCTCATACCACAGGCTGCCCATGTCGCGCGGGGCTTCGATGCATTTTTCCCAGTAATCGGGAATGCCCATGGCAAAGCGGTAATCAAAGCCCAGACCGCCTTCATGCGGCGGGCAGGTCAGGCCGGGCATGCCGGAAAACTCCTCGGCAATGGTCGCGGCCTGGGGCCGCAGCTCGTGGGTCAGGGCGTTCGCCAGGCAGAGGTAGAGTTCACCGTTCTCATCCGCGCGCGGTTCGCCGTTCTTGCCGTAAAAGCAGCGCCCCACGTGCGAAAAATCATCGTCAACGCCGTGATCGTGGTAGAGCATGTTGCCCACCGCATCAAAGCGGAAGCCGTCCACGCGGAATTCCTCCAGCCAGTAGCGGCAGTTGGAGAGCAGAAAGCGCCGCGCCATTTCCTGACTGTAGTCAAAGGAGGGCGTGCCCCACTGATTGAATTTCTCGCTGAAAAAGTAGCGGCTGCCGTCGTAGCGGGCCAGGCCCTGCTCCGTATTGGGGCAGGCGTGGCCGTGGGTGATGTCCAGAATCACGGACAGGCCCAGGCCGTGGGCCTCGTCCACCAGCGCCTTGAACTGGTCCGGCGTGCCGTAGCGCGAACTGGGCGCGAAATAGCTGCTGACCTGATAGCCGAAGGAGCGGTACAGGGGGTGCTCCAGAATGCCCATGAGCTGCACGGCGGTGTAGCCGTCGGCCTTGATCCGGGGTAGGATGGAGCGGCTGAATTCCTCATAGCTGCCCACGCTTTCGCCGTGATGGGTCAGGGAGGATTGCGCCATGCCCACGTGAGCCTCATAAATGCGCGGGAAGACCGGCGCGCCGGGGCGGCGGTGGCGGAAGCGGTAGGGCTGCTCGGGAGCCCAAAGCCGCGCGCACCACTGGGTGGGCACGGCCTTGTCTTGTTCCACCCACTGGGCGAAGGCGGGAACGCGGCGCAACGGCGGCGCGCCCAGGCGGCATTCGTCCGGGTCCGAACCGTCCGGGGCCACGGGGAGCTGAACGCGCAGTTCCACGTAGTCGCCGTGCGCCAGGGCATCCGGCGGCAGGATCAGCTCAAGGATGCCGTCTTCCTTGCGCCGGAAGCGATGGCTGGCATGGCGCTGAAAGTTCAGCTTGTCCGTGGTCAGCCAGACGGCTCCGGCCTGGGGCATGTATTCGCGCCAGCGCCAGCAGTCCACGCCCCTGGCGTTTCTGACGCGGTGCGGGCCCAGGCTGGTATGCAAATTGGCATAGGCGCGCAACGAGCCGTATTGTGCGGTGATGCGCCGCATTTCTTCCGTAAAGCGGCGGCTGCGGCGCAACAGGAAGTCCCGATAGGGCTCCAGGGCCGGATCTTCCAGCGGATTCCGAGGCGGGGAAAAGGGCATGACGGCCTCACAAGGTGTCTGTCTGCGTTGTTACAGCCCGACAGCAACAGGGCTCAGGCGCGGCATGCTCGTCCCGGCCGACGGTTCAGAATGGAACACCGCCGACCGGGCGCGGAATACTGTTACTCGTGTTTACGCCATTCCTTGCCGGAAAGCGTGGCCAGACACTGGATCAGGGCCTGCGTGCCCTGGCGGCCGCGGCCCTGGGCCTGCATCATGCGGTAGAATTCCTCGGCCAGGGTCACGCCCGGCAGCACCAGATGCAGGCGGCGGCATTCTTCCAGGCAGAGGCCCAGATCCTTGATGAAATGATCAATAAAGAAACCGGGCGCGTAGTCGGTCTTGAGCAGGCGGCGGCCCAGTGTGCCCATGGCCGTGCTGCCCGCCGCGCCGGGCACAACCAGCTCCAGCCATTGGGCCACGTCCAGGCCCGCTTCCTGCGCGAAAAGCAGGGATTCGCACACGCTGAACATCACCCCGGCCACAGCCACCTGATTGGCCAGCTTGGCCTGCTGGCCGGAACCGGCCGGGCCGCAGTGCAGCAGGCGTTGGCCCATCTTGGCGAGGCAGGGTTCGGCGCGCTCAAAAGCCGCTTTGTCGCCGCCCACGAAGATGGAAAGACGGGCTTCCCGCGCGCCCACGTCGCCGCCGGTTACGGGCGCGTCCAGCGCGGCGCAGCCTTGGGCGGACGCGGCCTCGGCGATGCGCCGGGCCAGGGCGGGGCTGGAGGTGGTCATATCGCAGACGATGCCGCCCTTGGCCAGACCGCGCAACGCACCGTTCTCGCCCAGCATGACTTCTTCCACATCCTTGGGAAAGCCCACTATGGAAAAGACGATATCAGAGGCGGCGGCTACGGCACGCGGGCTTTCGGCCCATTGCGCGCCTTTGGCGAGCAGGGCGTCGGCCTTGGCCTTGGTGCGGCTGTAGACGGTCAGCGGCCAGCCTGCCGCCAGCAAATGCCCGGCCATGGACGAACCCATGACGCCGGTGCCGATCCAGCCGATACGCAGTTTTTCCGCCATTTTCAGACTCCTTTGCTACTGGAAGCGACGCTCCAGAATTTCTTTTTGCATGGCCTCGCGCGGCAGCGGCTTGTTTTTGCGGAACAAATCCACATGACGGCGGAACAGGGCCAAGTTGCGGCGCATGTTCTCGTTGAAAGGATCGTCGCCGCTGAAATCCTTGCCGAGCGATTCCTCGGCGGCGGCCAGGGCGTCCTGCGCCAGTTGCGTGCCGTCGTCCACCTTGCTGCGGTAGAAGGTCAGGGACTTGTCCAGGCTGGTGTCCAGCATGGCAAGACCTCTACGGGCAGTATCCATGATCTGGCGCAGTTTTTCAAGGGTTTGTCCCTTGGCGGTTTTGACGTCGCGCTCCATGCTCTGCAATTGGCTTTGCAGGCTGTTGCGGCGGCTGGCGTAATTGCGGATGGTTTCAATCATGTAGACGCCGGTGCGCAGTAGGGACTGGGCCTCCAGCTGTTTTTGCCGCTCCAGCATGATGTTGTTGTCTTTGATGGTGTCGCGCAGCTTTTGCAGATTGTTTTTTACCGCCGGATCCCGGGCCATGACCAGCATACGGTCCAGCTCTTCCAAAGGATTGCGGGCGGCCTGCATGCTTGGGGCCATGCTTTCACCGGCCTTGTTCCATTCCGCCAGCAACTCCTCGGGGCGGCCGCCGCCGGGCGTGTTGATGCCGGAGATCACCGGCCTGAAGCCAAGATCACGGGCATGGGCCGGGCCGTCGGCCAGGAAAAAGGGCGTTTCCTCACGGCGGCCGGGCAGAATTTCCGCGTCGCCGGAGAGAAAGGAGCCGCCCTTGCGCACAAAACCCCCGGCGGAACCGTGCAGGCGTCCGGCCAGGGAAAAGCGAAAGCTGTCCAGCACCATTTCCGCCGCATTGCCGGCCGTGTCATAGAGGCCCAGGGGATTGGGCTTGCGCGAGCCGATGCGGGCCGCGTTTTCCGGGATATGGGCCGCGCCTTCGGGGCGGTACACGGCGTAGTCGTTTTTGCTTGCTCCTTGCGGCAGGGCGAAGAAATCCTCCTGCAGCAATTGCTGGCTGCCCGCCGTCTGGCCGCCGCGCGCGGCATATTCCCATTCGGTTTCCGTGGGCAGGCGCACAAAGCCCACGTTGCGGCTGTCCCCGGCGAAGCGGGGCAGGGCGTCGGGCGCGTTTTTCAGCAGCCAGGCCGTATAGCGGCGGGTGAAGTCCACGGCGTCGTACCAGCTCACGTCGGTCACGGGCCGGGCCGCGTCGGCCGCAAGATTCCGGCTGTCCGGGCAGGATGCGTCCATAATGGCCCGCCATTGCAGGTTACTGACCTCGTATTTGGCGATGAGGTAGTAATAATTCCGCCCCTGCGGAGCCGCCTTGCGCCAGGCGGCGGGCAGGTCATCCAGCGCGAAGGGACCGGACAGGGCCGCGTTATAGCGCCGGTCGTAGAACGCCCGCCCGGCGTTGGCGCTGTCGTCCAGGCCGGGGCGCACGGGCATGTCCCAGAGAAAACCCTTGGCCGGTACGGCCACCAGCTTGAAAACCATACTCAGGCCGCAAGGCATGGGCAGCGTGATATCGTCGTCCGCAGGCTGGGGATTGCAGGCATCGGCCGGATTGACGCTGTCCTTGCGGGCCAGGGCCGCCTCTGCGGGGCGAACGCCGCAAAAAATCAGGCCCAGCGCCAGGATACACAGGCAGAAGAGGCGAAGACGGGACTTCAACTCAGACATCACGGATCACCTCCGAAGGTTCCACGCGCGCGGCGCGCAGGGCGGGCCCCAGGGCGGCCAGCAGGGAAAGCCCGGCCACCAGGGCGAAAGCCAGCAGAAAATGCTCGGGCGGCAGGCGGCAGACCTGTTCCATGCCGTTGAGGCCGGTGGAAAAAAGACTGTTGATGACCGCCGCGGCCACGGCGTAAACGGCGGCGGCCACGGCCGTGCCCAGCACGGCGGTGAGCAGGGTCTGGGCCAGGGGAAAGAGCATCAGCGCGCCTGTGGCGAAGCCCGTAAGCCGCAACAGGCCCAGAATGCGCTCCTTGCGTTTGACCCCGGCCAAGGCGCTGCTGGCTGTGGAGGCCAGAAAACCGGCGGCCGCCGCCGCGCAGATCAGACCGAAGATCAGATTCAGGGCCCGGGACAGGGTGGTGACCTGCTCGATTTCTTCGGCGTGGGTGTAGACGGCCAGATTCTGTCGGGCGAAGCCCTGGCGCAGCGTGCCGACCGCCTCCAGATCACGGGCATACAGGCGGAAGCCGGGATAGACGCGCGGGCCTTCGGGCCGGGGTTCTCCGGTCCATTCCCCGGACCGGCCGTTCAGCGCGTCCATCTCGGGCACGGCGCGTCCGTCGCGGTAGTCCTCGGCGGCTTCCAGCAGGGGCAGGGGCACATAGGCCACGTCCTTCTGCTGGGCGGGCAGGGGCAGGACGGCTGCTACCCGCAGGCTCACGCGGGCGCTCTGCACCCGCCCCTGATAACGGCGCTCCACACGCCCCAGCAGCAAGTCGCCCCGGCGCGCTCCCAGTTTTTCGGCGGCTGTGGCGGAAAGGGTCACGCCGACGGGCGCAAGGGGCGGCGAGCCGTTTTCATCAGCCCCGTTCGCCTTGTCCGCCATATCCGGAGCAGGAGGCATGGCCGGAACAGTCGCGTGATAGCGGGCCAGCAGGGGATCGCCCGGAGCCGTTGGCTCCAGGGAGGCCACCAGGGTTTTCCGCGCCGTTCCTTCGCCCCGGCTGAGGTCCATGGTGGCGGCAATGGAACGGGTGCGCGGCAGCACAAAGCTTACGTCCGGGTGCGCGGCCAGCCGGGCCAGATATTCGCCTGTATAACGCCCGCTGGTCACGGGCGAGATTTCCAGGTTGCGGGGGTCTTCGCGCAGGCGGTCCGTGAGGGTCTGGACCACGCCGAATTTGACCCCGTAGAGCACCAGCAGGGGCGTGAGCACGGCGGCCAGGCCCAGCACGGCGCAGGCCGAGAGCAGGCCCTCGTGGGCGTAATCCTTGAGCGCCAGCAGGCAGGCGCGCGCCACGGTCCGCATAAGCTCAATCCCCCCCGGCCGCATGGCGCACGTCGGCGAAAACGCCGTCTGGCCCGGACTCCACCGTAAAGCGGACCAGGCTGAAACCGGCGTCCGCAGCCATGTCCGGGGCGTGCGTGACCATGATCATGGTAATGCCCAGTTCCCGCGCCAGATCCGTGAACAGACCCAGCACATTGCGGGCGTGCCAGGGGTCCAGGGCGGCGGTGGGCTCGTCGGCCAGCACCACGCCGGGGCCGTGGGCCAGGGCGCGGGCAATGGCCACCCGCTGGCGTTCGCCCACGGAAAGCGTGGCCGGATACTGTTTGAGCAGATGCCCGATGCCCAGGCGCTCCACCAGGGCGTCCACGGCTTCCCGGCGCTGTTCGGCGATGCCCAGGCTGCGGCAGTGCAGCAAAATGTTTTCCCCGGCGGATAAAAAGGGCAGCAGCCCGCCGGTCTGGAGGACATAGCCCAGATGCCGCAGGCGCAGGGCCGCCAGGGCGTCCGTGCCGCCGCGCCGCCAGGCGGCCAGCACGTCCTCGCGCCGTTGGGGCGTGGGGGCGAAAAGAAAACAGGCTGCGGACTCGCGTCCGTCCGCCGTTTGGATGTCGGGTTTCAGCGCGCAAGCCAGCAGGTCCAGGGCCGTGCTTTTGCCGCAGCCGCTGGGACCGGCCAGGGCGAGTAACTGGCCGCGCGGCGCGTCAAAGGCCGCGAGGCGCAGATGAAAGCCGTCCCGGCCGGGACGGTGTTTGCCCACGCCGCGCAGGGAAAAGACCAGATCGCTCGTATCTTCCATCTCAGCCATTGTCCGTAGGGGCTCACTCCGTTTGCGAAGAGCTGAAAATCCTGCCGCCCCGGCGGGACGGCTGCAAAAAAAATTATGCCGTCGGGAAGTGGCCTGAAAATCTCCACCCGCAACAGGCCCGGAAAAACTTTCTTAACCTACTCTTGTTTTTTCCCTTCCACAAGAAAAGGCGACACGTGTCCCAGGACAAAGAGATAGAACCGCTGCTATGTGAAAATAGTGCGTGAAGCAAGCAATGGCTTGGGAGGTTACGGCCCGGAGCGCGCCAACAAAAGCAGCGGCCCGCCAATGGTATGGGCGGGCCGCTCCGGGTTGCGCGGGAATTTTTTTAAGCGCCCCCGGCAGGCGGGGGGAATGATCTCCCCGGACGCCCCAGGTAGGTATCATTGCCGTCCTTGGCCTTGATTACGCCCGTCTTCGCGCTGTCTTCCTCGACGATGGCGTCCTTGCCCGCGCCGGTGGTGATCTCCCCAAGCTGCGCGCTGCTGTTGACGATCACCTGCAAGGAATGCCGCCTTGTTGAGTGTTTCTTTGCCAAGCTTACATCATTCCGAAGAGTTGTTGCTCGATATGATAATCTTGCCATAACCTTTAACGCTGCGGCTATGCTGGCAGCGTGTCTCATTTGGCTATAATAATTTATTTGGAGACAGCCCCTGGACCACTATGAAGCCCAATAAAGAATTTTTACTCATGTTACATGAATGTAATGACACGCGACTTTTTGTATATCTGCCGCGCCGTATCAATTACTTTGAAAATTTTTTCCGGGCCTGTTGCGGGTGAAGATTTTCAGATAATCTCCCGATAATATAAATTTTTTCCAGCCGCCATGTCGGGGCGACGCGGCGCATCGTCCGCCCGCACAAACGCTTCGGTATTGCATGTCCACATTTTCAGATATAAGACGAAAATAATATGTTTCTTGACAGAGTAACAGTGGGGGGGATGAAGCTATGGCCTACTATTTTGATGAAGCGTATTATATTTCCGCGAAACTGGCGCAAATGGCGAGCATAGGCACGCCCATGACCGAGCCGGAACTGCGCTCCGCCATTGAGGCCGCCTCCATGACGGTTCAGGAGCACTACGAGATGTTCGGCCGCCAGGAAGGGCTGAACCCGAACCCGTATTTCAACGAATACGAGTACTTGCAGGCCAAGACCGCACAACTCAATTCCGTGGGCGAACCCAATTGGTACGGCGATGGCCCCTGGACCGTGGAACAGACCCTGCAAGCCATTACGGACGTGGGCATGACCCCGGCGGAGCATTACGCGGCCTACGGAGCCTTTGAAACGGACGCGAAAGGCAACTTCATCAACCCGTCCAACGCTTTTGACGCCAACGCCTATTACGAGGCCAAGCTGTACCAGTTGCAGCACACGGACCCCAAGGGCGGCTGGACCCTGGAAAACATGCTGGAAGCCTTTCAGCAAGCCGCTCTGGACCCCATTGACCACTATGCGGCGTTCGGCGCGGATGAGGCCGACGCGGCGGGCATCGCCTTTGTGGAAACCGTGCCCATGGAGCAGCGGGTGGGGAACGACCCGGCCAGGGACGCCGTCACCGGCCACACCGTGCCCGCCAACTACAACCACGCCACTCCGCCGCCCGACGACACCGGCGTGTTGCCGCTCAAACCGGCGGACGTCGGCGGCCTGGCGGACGAGCGCCATTCCCCGGCCCCCATCTTCCCGGACAAATCCCTGCCCGTGCCGGGCGACGCAGATTACCACGCCGCGCCGCCGAACATCGAGGATCTGCGTGACGGCACGGTCCTCCCGCCCACCGGGGACGACGCGGGCAAAGCCTCGGGCAACTGGCTGGTGCTGGACAAGGACGGCACGGCCGCCATCGTGGTCGGCCAGGACGGCGCGATCAAGGGGCTGGTGCCGATCCAGAACGATTCCCACGGCGGCTTCGTGATCGCCGACGGTCAGGACAAGCCTTTGGGCGATCTTGCGGCCGTGCCGCCGGACGACCTGCCGGGCTACCTTTCCGTCGTGCCGGGTCTGAACAACAACGTCCATGACACGCCGACCCCGCCGCCGCCGGACTATTCCGGCATTCTCGCCGCGTTCGACCCTCACGACGATCTCCAGGTGAGCGGCACCATCAAGGCCTCGGGCGAAAGTTCCGTCACCCTGAAAGACGACGGCACAATCTCCTGGGCCGGGCAGAAAAACGGGGCTGTTCCGCCTACGGACCTCCTGTTGGAGGATCATACTCTGAACGCGTCCGCCGTAACCGGCAGCGGCGTGCTGAAGCTGGAAACCTCGTTTACGTCCGAGCACGCCATCATAGGCAGCGCCACGGCGAAGAACGAGGTGACCGTCAACGTCGGCGCGAAGGTGAAATCTATCAACACCGGCACGAACGACGACACGCTCAACATTAACGGCACGAGCAAGACGACGAACGCTACCATTCTCAACGGCGGCAAGGGCAACGACACCTTCAACGTGACCAACGAGAACGGCGATGTTGAGCACTACATCATCGACGGCGGCGAGGGACACGATAGCCTCAACATCGCGGACGTAAACTTAATTGCTGGTAATATAGAATTGTCCGTCAAGGGAATTGAAGAAGGGGCTGTCCTAGCTAAGACTAATGTTTAGCTTGTTTTACCCAATAAGTTAGCTCAGTTAGGAGTTGTTTATGATTGCCCCCATTGAAGCGCCATTCGCACTCCTTGAGGAACCAGTAAAAGTGTTCAGGCTTGATACCGTTAAAGCGACGTAAGTGTCTTTTGGCCTGATTCCAGAAATTTTCTATTCCGTTGATATGATTATATTGTTCCGCAAACTTCTGGGAATGATTGATGCGATGATGATGGAATCCGTTGATATCCAGGGCGTTGTAAGCTGAAAACGTATCCGTATAGACTATGCTGTCAGGCTCCACCTGTTCTCTGATGATAGGCAGAAGTGTTTCCGTACGGGCATCGGGAATGATTGCCGTATAGACTCTGCCGTTTCTCTTCAGCAGACCAAAAACGGCTATTTTTCCGGCAGCTCCCCGTCCTCGTTTACCTTTTCTTACTCCGCCAAAGTAACTCTCATCAGCTTCTATCTCACCGGACAACCGATAACTGGGGAGATGGGAAGCAATAAGACGGCGCAAGCGCATGAAATAGGATGCGGCTGTGTTACGGTTTACTCCTACCATTTCTCCGGCAGCCCTTGCCGTAGCGCCTGCCACAAAAAATTTTATGAGTTCGGTCTGTTGCCGATTACTTAGTCTGCTGCGCCTTTCATACATGGCGTTATCCTAGCTCTTTTTTCTTAGCTAGGACAGCCCCTTGAAGAATACCATAAGGAACACGGAAACACCCCCGCCACCTCGTCTGTGAATATGACCATCGTCGGCGGGACCAACCTGAGACCCTCTCCGGCGACCTCGCGTTTGCCTCTGACATAATAACCGTCAACGCTCCCGGAGAGGACGTCAGCCTCACGTTCGCCACCAACAGCGCAATCAAGGAATTTGACATTCAATACGCCGCCAATCTGACCATCACGGGCATGACGTATAACGAGTATACTGCGAAATATGAGCTTGACTGCTCCCAGATCACCGGCCAGGCCTCCATTGACATGAGCGGCTTCTATGGCGCGGTGAAGTTCATCGGTTCCGACCAGGACGACATGTTCATCAGCGGAGGCGGGGGGAGAGTGGCGGCCAACAATAACGCAAACCCCGTGGAGATCCACGGCGGCAAGGGCGCGGACACCATCGACCTGACGGCCAGCGGGATGCCCCCTTCCGGTCAAGATATGCGGTACTGCACGCTGACATACGTTCGGGGGGATTCCGAGTACAACAACTATGACAGCGTCAGCGGCTTCCAGACCGACAAAAAATCCGGGGACGCGCTGTATCTGCCGACCAAGGTTGTATTCGGCGATGTGGCGTCGGGGCAGTCGACAGGCATTGACAACGTCACCTATGGGGCGAAAGACGGCATTATCACTTTCACGGGGAAGGCCTCCCTGGAGCAGTTGATCGAGGCGGCGCTGAGCGACAACATCATCGGAGACGCCACGAGCACGGCCGCGTTCGAGTACCGCGGCGACACCTACGTCATCCAGGGCGACGGCGTGGCGGGCGCCGGAACCAACGATCTGGTGATCAAACTGGTGGGCGTCACCGGCGTGACCGCGTTTGGCTCTACGGCGGCGGACAACACCATCGTCCTCACCGACCATGTTCTCGGCGTCTTCACCGGTTCTTAAGGTAAGCCTGGAGGGGCGCTCAAGCCTTGTATCCACTCACACCGGCGCTCTCCGTTCAGGCGGGGAGCGCCGGTGCGCGTTACAGGCGGCCGCCGGAGCGAACCGGGGCTTTCAGTTCTTCTCAGAGTCAATCAGCGTTAAGCTGATACATGGCCGGGAGCCGTCGGCTACGGCAGCATGTTCAGGGGCACGCGGTAGACCCAGTCCCCGGCGTTGGGCTGGCCGAAGCTTTCCCAGTTGGCGCGGTCCCGGTCGTATTCCTCATAGCGGGCCAGGCGGGACTTGAGCCGGTTGATGAAGGCCGTCTGCTCGCCGATGCTCATGCGGTACCAGTCCTCTTCGCGCAGCAGCATGATGTCGCTCTTGTAGGGCAGGCCGTCCAGAAATTCGGCCAGTACGCCCAGTTCGGCCAGATTCTTGCCCTGAGTGGGCAGATTGGGATCGCGCGCCATGCGCGTGGAGGCTGAAAGAATGCCCTGGAAGAAGTCGCGCGAGTCGGTCTTTTTGGTGCGCTCGGCATTGTCGATGATGGCCTTGAGCTGCGCGCTGAGGTCGTTGAGCTGATTTTTGGTCAGCAGCACGGCCACTTCCACGCTGGGGCTTTGCTCATGCCTGGCGAGACGCTTGAGGTCCATGTCCGCGATCCAGGAATTGACCACGCCGGGGGCCTGGTTTTCTCGCGCCCGGCCCAGATATTCCAGCTGCATGGCATAGCCCAGGGTCGCGGCCAGTTGGGCCGCCCGCTGTTCGGGCGTGGCCTGCTGCGGCGTTTCATCCTTGGGCCGGGTCATGATTTTGCCGTCGGCCGTATTCTTGACCATATCCACCATGCCCGCGGCCAGGGTTTTGGCCACGGCCGCGAACTGGCGCGCGCCTTCCGCCGGGGTGGGAGCGGCGACAGCCTGATAATTGGAACGGTTGCCGGAAAGCTTGCTCAGGGCGCGGTAGCTCTGTTCGGCGTAGCTGTGATTCTTGGCCCCGCCGGGGCTTTTGACGTGCAGCACCGTGATCCAGATGCCTTTTTGCCGGGCGAAATCATTGAGCTCGTTGACGCCCATCTTGACCGAGGCGTACGTGTCGTCGCTTTTCAGGGGGCCCGCGTCGGTGATCAGGAGGATCAGGCGCGAGGTATATTCGCTCCAGTTCAGCTCTTCCACGGCCTTGTACACGCCCGCCAGGGAATCCTCGTTAAAGTCGTGGCTGGAGACCGTGGCCTCGCGCACCTGGGCCAGTTTGTCCTCCAGGCTCTTGCGGTTTTTGGCCGTGGCGAAATCGCTGACCACCCTGGAGACGTATTCCAGGCCGGGCGTTGCCGTGGTGCTGCTGCGGAAAGCCACCACAGCGAAGCCCACATTGTCGGCCATCTTGTCCTGTTCGATCTTGTCGTAGATCTGCCGGACCACGTTGAAGCTCTGCTCAATATAGGGTTTCATGGAAATGGAGGTGTCGATGACCAGCGCGATGCCGGTCTTGGGCGGGCCGTTTTTGCCCTGGCTGTTCTTGTTTTTCGCATAGTCGCCGGGGTCAATGGAGGCCACGCGCAGAAATTTCACCCCGTCAAAGGGGTCCTGCATGGCCAGAATGGGCATGAGATAAAAACGCTTTTCAGACACCGCCCCCTGGGCGCCGCCGGGTTCGCTGGCGATGACGGGGAAGGTCGCGGGCAGATCGGCGGCCGCGCCGCCTGTGCCCGGTTTGGCGAATGCGGCCGCCGCGTTCAGCAGGGCGTCCAGTTGCTTTTCCATGTCCTGGGCGGAACAGAGGGCGTTGAGGTCCTGCTCGGTCTTGAAGAAAAGCACCGGATCACGCCCCGTGCGCGGGGTGAACAGCAAGGTCAGGGACTGGTTCCAGTCCGTGGCCTTGGCCGCTTCCAGCCAACCCGCGGGTTGGCTGGTGGAAGGGCCCACCCGCAGCCAGCCGTCCTGCCGGGCGTAGACATAGAGCACGGTAAAGGGAACCACGGCTTCCTGAAGCACTGTGGCGTCGGCCCTGGGTTCGGCCCGCAGGCTGGCCCCCGGATGGCTGACCACCCGCTGGAAAAGGTTTTTTTTGCCCTCCTGGAGCAACGGGCCGGAGGAAGGAGCCGGTGCGGAAGCCGGTTCGGCCCGGACAGCCGCGGCGGCCAGCCCCAGACACAGCGCCGCAAAAAGGGGCAGCCACAAACGGACGCTCAGATGCATTTTTTTCTCCTTGCGCGGAACGCGGGCCGTGCGGCTCTACAGCGCGCAAACGGTCCGGTCGCGCCTTACTTCCAGTTTTGCAGCAGGTTTTGGGCTTCGGTGTTGCCCTTGGCCGCTTCGTCCCGCGCATGGACGCGCAGGGCGTCCAGAGCCTTGGCGGCTTCGGTCCGGCCTTTTTGCGCAGCCTGCTCGTACCAGTGCTTTGCCTGGCTCATGTCCACAGGAATGCTGCCGTGCGGCAGGGGACTGAGTGGATCGTAAAACTGCCCCACCAGCAGCATGGCTTCCGCATTGCCCTTCTGGGCCGCGTCTTCCAGCAGCAGAAAGGCCGCGTCGCTTTCTTCAGCGCCGGCGCCGTCCTTGCGCATGGGCTTGGCCAGGGCCAGGCTCATTTCGGGCCGGGCCTCGCCGCGCAACTGCTCACGCGCGGCGGCTAGAGGAGATTTTTCGGCGGATGCGGCGGGGGCCGTCCGGTTCTGGTCCGCTGCGGGCGCGGGCGGCAGGGGCGGTTTTTCCGGCGCGCGTAGCGCAAACCACCACACAGCGCCGCCGATCAGCAGCAGAAGCAGCAGCGCGCCCGCCAGCAGGCCGCCTTTGCCGCCTTTTTTCCCTTTGCGCTCCTCGGGCATTTCCAGGGGCGGCTCCCCGACCACGGAAGGCAAAACCGGTTCCGGCGGGGTTTCTTCTTCCGCCACCGGCTCGGGCTCCGTCACAGTCTCCACCGGCGCTTCGGCTTCGGGGGCGGGCGGCGCATAGACGCCGACGCCCTGGCCGCCGCTGATATGCGAATAGACCAGATCCCGGAGAACCAGCACGCAGACGCCCGCGCCGGGCAGGCTGAGGCGGTAGGCGTCCAGATTGTCCATCTCGTCCACCACGGCCGGGCCCACGGACAGGCGCAGGCTGCCGCCGTCATTGTCCCAGGCGTCGGGCGTGAGCGCGCTTTCGCTCTCCTGCCAGCCGCCGCCGGAAAGGGTTTTGCCGTCCGAACCCCGGCGGAGCACAAAAACAGGATCAATGACATTGCCCGCGTCGTGGATTTCGATAATGCCGTAACCGGGGCCGCGAGAGGAGTCCGCTGTGATGGTGGCGCGCATGTTATTCCTTGAAGGCCCGCAGGATGTCGCGCAGGCGGTTGTTTTGTTCCGGATTGACGGTCTGTCGGCCGTCAAAATCCACATTGGCGGTCACGCTGTAAGCCAGGGCCCGCAGCCAGTCCGTGTACCAGAGGCGGTCATAGGGCGATTCTTCCTCCGCGATATGCGGTTCGCCCGTGACGGCCGGGGGCGGATTGAACAGGCTGACGCTTTTGCCGCCGAACAGAATGGTGCGCGCCGCCTGATCCTTGAAGCGGGGGTCGAAACCCAGCCAGTCCACAAAGGCGTTGACGGCGTCGGCCGCCAGGCTGACCTGCTTCCAGATCAGGCGCTCGCGGGCCATATTGCTGTAGGCCGAACTTCGCCGCAAATCGGCCTCAAGATTTTCGCGCAGCCCGCAACGCGCGGCGGCGGTGATCAGCTCATGGCAGAACTGGTCCAGCTCTTTGGCGGGCAGACCGAAATAATTGCGGGCCTCCGCGTCGCCGGCCAGATCGCGCAAGCGCCCGATCCAGTGCTCCAGCGCCAGACCGGCGAAAACGGCGGCCGTATCGCGGGCGCGGTCCTCTTCTCCGGTTTCAGGCACGGCGGGCGCGGACTGGCTGTCGCCGAAAATGTCGCCCAGAATGTCATTGGCGGAAACCCGCGTCCCCACCACCGGCGCGGGCGCGGGCGGCGCGTCGGCCTGATCCCGGCTCTGACCGGCGCGGGAGCAGATCTCGTAGAGGTCGAAATCCCGCACCTGCAGGCCGCGCAGGAATTCGCCGAAGAGCTGTTTTTCCGCCAGCCGGGCCAGCCGGGCCACCAGCACGCGGGAAAGCTGCTCCTGCCGGCGGCGCTGTTCCTCGCGGTCGTCGCTTTTGTAAAAAGGCGTGAGCCTGGTCAGCACCTGTTCGCGTTTTTCGTCCAGGCTGACTGTGATCTGGCGGCGTTTCAGCTCGGGATTGCAGAGCGGGCGCAGTTTTTCGCGCAGCAGGGCCACGCCGCCGTCATTGAGGGTCATGGCCGCCTGCCAGACGGTTTCGGGCTCGCTGACATGGCGTTGCACCAGAGGCGATTGCAAAAAGGCCTGGCGCACTTCTTCCACGTAGGCCGTCTGCTCCGGCCGGATGCCGCTTTCCCTGTCGCCGTCAAAACTGAAAATGGCCTCACTGCGGAAATTGGGATTGCGCAGCAGGAAGACGTTGCGGAAGGGATGGCTGCCGTCCCAGTTTTCCGGCCAGTCGTGCTGCTTGCCGAAAAAGTCCAGCAAAGAGGACTGCAGGCGCGTGGTCCAGCGCGTTTCCACGGAGGGCGTGCCCTTTTTCTTTTCGAATTCCATATCCATCTTGGTCAGCACGAAAAAGAGCGCCGGGGCCTTGCCCGCGCGGTGGGCCGGGTTTTCACCGTGGGTGGAGCATATCCAGTCATACACGGCGCGCGGCAGATCCTGCACTTCCTGATTGCCGGGCCCGATGCAGAGCAACATGCTGGTGAGCTCTTTTTCCTCGCAATAGCGCTCGAACAGGTAGGCTACCTTGCCGCGCAGGAAAAGGTTTTCCAGGGTGCCGGGGCGCTCCAGCTCCTGATTGAGGTTTTCGAGTTTCAGGCGGGAACGGTAGCCGGGAAAGTCCAGCAAATCGGTGTGATCAAAGAAGTCGTCCGGCTTTTCGCGCATATAGATGGTGATTTCAGCGGTCAGGGCCGTGACCACGGCGCGCGGCAGCGCGGCCTTGCGTCCCCCGGCTCCCAGAATGGTCAGCATGTCCGTGGACGGCTCACTGAGGCCGCGCAGCAGGGCCACGTCAATGATGCTGGTCTCGCGCGGGATCAGAGCCTCAATGGGGCAACCGGCCTCGGCCGGGTGGCCTAGGTCGCGCAACGCGCCGCAGAGTTGCAGGTAAAGGCCCTGAAATTGCGGCACGCTGTTCCAGATCAGGCCCAGCAATTGCGCCCTGTCTTCCAGGCCCAGGCGCGGAGCCAGTTCCGCGGCCCGCAGCCAGTAGCCTTTTTGCAGCATCTGCACTCGCGGCCGGGAACTGAAATTTTTGTTAATGTATTCCCTCAAGTCTTCCACGTCGTCGCCGCTCAACGCGCCGTCGGCCGGGGCAGTGGGGGCGGTCCGGGAGGCGCGGGCCTCCAGGGCGTCCAGAGCTGCCGTCATTGCCTCGGGCTGAGGGGCTTCCTTATGCTCACAGTCGGCATAATAGGTATTGGCCAGCACACGGGCCACGTCCGTTTCAGAGAGCAGACGCAGGCGGATGGGAAAGCCTTCGGACAGGCCTTCGGGCGGGGTGGTGGTGAAGCGGGTCACCAGGCCCGTGGATTCCTTGCCGCCTTCAGGATTGATCTGGGTGATGAAATCATAGCATGTGCCGCCGAAATCCGCCGACAGGGAGCCCTTGGCGTCGCGGGCCAGAGCCGAGATGAGATAGGATTTGCCGGACTGGCTGGGCCCGAATACGCCCACGCACATCTTGCGGCGCGCGGCCTGCTCGCATTTGTGAAAAAAGCGGGCCGCGTGGCGCATATCCTTTTGCAGGGCCGCGCATTCGCCGCCCACCAGTTCACAATTGTCCTGAAGCCAGTCCTCGGCCTGACGGGATTGCTCCGCCAAATCGCGGCAAAGCCGGGCCAGATCGGTATCCTGCTGCATAGCCATCCTCATTTGGTGCATTCAACACTCGAAATGTTCGTTCCCGGCAGGCAAAGCCCGCCCACGCGCATTTCACGGCAAGGATTTAGAGACAGCCCCTAGCCGGCGTCGGTCACAATGCCGGTATCCAGCCAGTAGCCTTCGTCCAGTTTCAGGGTTTGCAGACGTATTTCCAGGTCGCGGCGGTCCACGCTGCGGCCCTGGTTGTCTGTAATGGCGTCAATGCTGAATTCGCCTTCGCTGCGGCGCTCCTTCTCCTCATCCGTGCGCGGGGCGTCGTCCCAGACGTCTTCCACGCGCAGGCGCACTTCCACAGTATAGGGCAGGCGGCCCGAGGCGCGGGAGCGGGCCTCCTCGCCCGCGAAAGCCAGCAAATGGTAGCGTGTGGTGGGCCAGCGCTCGGCGTCCAACTGGCGGTAGCCGATGGACAGCGGGCCGCTGAAGGCCACCTGGCGGCTCTGTTCCGTGCCCTCTTTGCTTTCCACGTCCACGCTGAACCAGACCTTGGGCCGCTTGAGCTGGCTGTTGATGTCCATCTCGCCGATATAGCGCGCCGTGGAGGTGAGGCGCAGCGCGCCGGAATCAAAGGAGAAACCCTCCAGATGTCCGTCGGCCAGGGCGCAGAGAATAGCCCCCACCACCACGGTAGTCTTGGGGTCGGTAATCCTGCCCAGGGCATCGGCAAAGGGATACCAACTGCCCACATGGTACTGGCGCATGGGAATGATCCGGTCCGGCGGCACGGGCAGCTTGGCCAGCACCGGCGCGATGACGCCCTGCCAGGCGCTGGGGCGGCCCGTAAGCAGCAGCACGTCGCTGTCGTACAAATGCACCATTTCGCAGAGCGCGGACAGGGTGGGCCCCAGCGTGGCCCGGATGGTGGCGTCCACGGCGCGCGGGCGCACCTGGATGGGCACATCCAGAATATTAAAGTTCTGGATGAAGGGCGCCGCGCGGCGCACCAGGGTTTCCACCGCGCGTAAAATGGCGGCCTGAGGCCGGGGGGCGCGCGCCGCCGGGCTGAAACCGGCGGGAGTGTTGTCGTCCAGAGCCGGAACCGCGTGCTCTTGCGCCGGGGCAAGGGGATCAGGTTCGAAAAAATCACCCAGAACACAACTGTAGCCCGCATCCCGCATATCCGGATTCTCGCAGGCGGCCAGCAGGCCCAGAGCCACGGGCACGGCGATCTGGCGCACCAGACGCACGCGGGTATTGCGTTCTTCCTGGGACATGCCGATGGCGTCGCGCCCGAACAACTGGCCCAGCAGGCCGCGCGGTTCGCTCAAACCCTGTGCGGCCAGGGCGTCGCCGATGGCCGGAATCACGTGGTTGGCCACAACTTCACGTAATACTTCATCTCCGGCGATATTGAAACCGTCGCGGAATTCGGTGTGCGGCACGATGCGGGCCGTGTCCCCTTCGCCGCTGGCCAGCTCATAGGTGGTAATGGACAGATCCGTGGTGCCGCCGCCGATGTCGATGGAAGCCACCCGCACACAGGGATGATCGCCGCAGGAGGCGCGTGGTTTGCCCATCAGGCGGAAGAGGTGGTGGGCGTCGCCGTGCTGTTTGACGGCCAGCTCATTGTAGAGCAGGACCAGCTGCGAGCAACTGGCTTCGTCCCAGTCGCAACGCACCTGTGGACTCAGGCGGTAATCTCCGCTCTGGCCCTTGTTCTGTTGCTGGGGCAGGTACCATTGGCCCCAGCCCAGCGCGTCCCAGATTACCCGCACGGCCCAGAGCACCCAACGCCGGAAAATACGTTTTTCCGCCACAGGCATGGCCGTGGGCACGGTAAAGATCAGCCGCCGCAGCCGACGGGGCAGGTTGGGCAGTTCCCGCCGGACACGGGTGGCCGGAGAATTGATGGTCACCAGCGCCTGCGTCAGAATTTCGCCCATCATGAAGAGCATCAGGGACGAGCGGGTGAACAGGGATTCAAAAATGGGCTCGGCCTGCTGCCTTTGCAGGGCCGGACTCTTTTTGAACAGCGGATCGTCAAAGCAGGCCAGGGGCGTGCCCTGCGGATTGAGCTGGCGGGCGAAAAGCCCCCGGCTGACCATGGGTTCGGCTTTGCCGCCGGTATTGTAGCGCCAGCTCTGCTGCCAGGGGCGCTCGTCCCAGAGATAGCGCTTGGGGCTGGACATGCCCGTGGTGCCTTCGGCGCAGACGGCCTGGGTAGCCAGACGCGCGGCCTCCGGCCCGATGCGCACGGCCGAGGGCCAGGCGAAGGCCGGGCTCTGGCGGCCCGAGCGGCGGGAAAGGGCGTCATTGCCGAAAGCCGCGTCCACAAATTCAACACGGGTTTCAAACGGCTCGGCATAGACCCGGTCGGGTCGGCTGAGGTCGCGCAGCTCCAGCAGATAGCTGTCGTTGAGGTTGGTGACGCGCTGGGGCAAGGTTTCAACCAGAATGCCCGTGGTTCGGGAATTGCCGATGTCCAGAATCAGGTCCACGTCCACAGGGGTGTCACGGTCCGGATTGATGACTTGGGCGGCCAGATCGTCAAGCGCCAGGCGTACCGTTTCCAGCCAGGTCAGGTAGCTGGCCAGATGTTCCAGCACGTAGGGTGTTTCCTCCTGCCAGGAGCCGCGCCCGTGGTGTCTGGTCTGCCGCCAGGCGCTGTAGATGCCGGAAAGCCATTCGTCCACCCAGGCGGCGTTGAGAAACCAGGAGTTGTCGCGCACCTGATGGGCCAGCATGAAATGGCCGTGGGCCGCCACATCCTGCGGTGAAAGGGCGTGATATTCCTCGCCCTCTGCGGGGCGGGGCTCCACATTGGTGTCAAAGGCCAGGACCACGCGCAACTGGCCCGGCTGCTGTTCGGAACGCATGACCATGGCCCGCGCCCAGTTGGAGGGGCCGCATTCAAAACGTCTGCCGCCGTCGGGCCAGAGCTGGTCCAGGGTGCGCAAGAAGGGGACGGGCAGCCAGTGTCCTTCCCAGACATCCAGAGCGCGGCGGGCGTTCATGTCATAGTCATAGTCGCAGGGTTGGCCGGTCAGCTGGTCCACAAAGCCGTTTTCCGTTTCCACCAGGCAGCGCAGATAGTGGGTATAGCGGCCTCCGGCGTCGCCCTCCTGTTTTTTTTCCTCACGGAAATAGCGGCGCAGGCGGTGGATGACCTCCTCGGAGAGGGAAAAATCCAGAAACTGCGGGCAACCGCCGGGGATGATGCTGACCGGCGAGAGATAACGGGGAATGGCGTCCATGCTTATTTCCTTCTGAAGCGGGCGTCCCACTTGTGGCGGGAGCCGCCCAGCTCATTGCCTTTGCACTGGGTGCTGCGTTCGCTGCCCGTGCATTCCACCTTCTGGGGCACATAGGTGCCGCCGCGCGGGCAGCGGGCCGGATCGGAATCAAAGAGCAGGCGGTTGCCCTGGAAGCGCGCGCCGGCCGAACCGCTGCAAACCTGGCCGTTGCGCTCGCGCACGAAACGGCGGCCCTTGCCGTTCTTGTCGAAGCAGTATTCGGCGATGATCGGCTCGTTGGAGGGATGCGAGTACAGACCCGTCTCGCTGGTCCAGCAACCTTCCAAAAAGGCAAGGTCGTTTTTCTTGGCCGCGTCGCTAGGGATGTTCAGATCCTCGTTCTTTTTGGGCGCGGGCTTGGGCTGCTCGATTTTTGGCTTTTCCCGCCTGGGTTTCTCAACCTTGGGTTTGTCCGGCTCCGGCGGCGTTTCCCCCAGGAAGGGCTCCACCACTTCCGGTTCCTTCTTTGGTTCCTTGACCGGCTGCTCGGGTTCTTTGGCCGCTACCGGCGGGATCACCGGCTTGCAGAGGGCCGCGCGATCCAGCAGCTGTTGCCGAAGCCTGGCCAGTTCGTCATCCAGTTGGGCGGCGCGGTTTTTCTCGGTTTCCAGAGCCGCGTCGTCCGTCCTGAAGCAGGAAGACGGCAGGGGCGAGGGCAGGATGCCCAGAGCCGCCAGCAGCAGCCAGAGCAGCAACAGGAGCAGAAGAAGGGGCAACAGCCAGGCCAGGCAGCCGGTTCGGCCCGGGGTCGGCGGAAGAACAGGGGCCGCTACGGGCGCGGGAGGCGGGGGCGCGGCCCCCAGGCGGGAAAGGTCCTGCGGTTGCGCGCCCACGGCGCCGGGCGCGAAGCCCCAGTTGATCAGCACGGGTCTGCCGTCAAGGGACCAGAGATCGTCGTCGGAGGGATGCTGCAAGGCCAGTTGCAGCAAAAGGCCCGAAAGGGCCTGCCGGGCCTGGGCGTCGGCGGTCAGGGACCGGGAAAGGGCCAGGATGTCTTTGGCCAGGCCGCCCGCTTTGGCGCACAAGGCCTGTGCCTCGGCCTCGGGCAATTCCTTGAGGGGCCGCGCTTCGCCCTGGCCCTCGGCGTACCAGTCCACATTGCGGCCTTCCGCGTCGTGTTGCGGCTCGGCCAGCAGGGCTGCATGCTCTGGCCCCAGTTTCTGGAGCAGAATGGCCCGGATCTGGGCGTAGCAGTCTGTGGCGAAAATTCCCTGGCTGGCCAGAGCCCGCATTTGGCCGCGCAGGCTGACGGCAATCCGCACGCTCATGGCTTGCCTCCCATGGCGGGTTGAGCCGCCGGAGCCTGGGAGGCCGGGGCCGCCTGGCTGAACGGAATCCCCACGGAGCGCAGATAGTCGGCCAGGCTGGCGCTGACAATGGCCAGACTGGACTGGCGGTAGGATTCGTCATCCAGTTTGATGAAGGTGTTGATGCCCACCACGTCGCCCTTGTCATTGACCAGCGGCCCGCCGCTGTTGCCTTGGGAAACCGTGGCCGTATGCACGATGAGCGGCGGCGTGCGTTGCAGGATGACGCTCACCGCGCCGTCGGTATAGACCACTTCCGGAGCGGCGGTGGCGCTGCCCTGAAGCATGGCCGCGAATTTGGGATCGTCAGCGGTGACAGCGCCGGGGAAACCCCAGGCGCTGACCCGTTCGGTGCGCTTGATGTCGGCGGCCAGCTTGAGCGGCGTGATCGGCGGCGCGCCCCGCACCTGCAGAACGGCGAAGTCGCGCCCGCCGGATTGGGTCGTGCGCAGGACCGTGGCGGTGAGCAGGCCCTTGGTGGCCTTGTTGACGACAATGGCCTGACCGGCGTCGCCCACCACATGGGCGTTGGTGACGATATAGCCCGGCGCGACAAAAAAGCCCGAACCCATGGAAAGGCCTTCTTTTCTCTGGGCCAGTATCAGCACGGTTCCCTGTTCCAGAAGCTCGGCCACACTGGTCGGCGGGGCGGCAGCCGCGCTTTGCGGGGTGAGCGGCGTCCGGACGGCGGGCGCTTCCGCCGCGTCGGCGGGGGACTGGCCTGGAGCCACGGGCAGCGGCGGCCAGACCACGCCGTCAGGAGGCGTCATTGTGTCCAGTTCCCGCTGGATGTCGCAGGGTTCTTTTTCCAGCAGCAGGCGCAACCGTAGCAGAAAAGCTTCGCGGGCCTGGTTGTTTTGCCGGGCCTCGGCCGTCTGCCGCTCAAGGGACGCGCGGCGGGATTCCGCGGCCTGCCACTCCTTCCAGACCAGCCAGGCCGCCAGCAGGAGCAGGCAGAGGAAAAGCAGCAGGCCCCAGAACCAGGGTCTTCGATACCAGGGAACCGCCGCGGGCGGCGACAGGGTCCCGGCGCTTTCCGCCGGAGAGGTCGCGCCGGTGGAGGAACCGGAAGTGGTGTTTTCGCCGTCTGTCATGCGCAAGCTCCGCTTTCACACACCCCGGGCGGGGCAAAACGCGGCCCGCCCCGCAAGCGGAAAGCAAGGCGGGGGCGGGCGCGCGGTTCAGATCATTCAGATCAAAAGGTTGTCCACAGTCTGCTGATAGGCGTTCAGGCGCGAATCCACATCCTGGCGGGTATTTTCCAGCTCCTCGCGGGAGGTTTTCCACTGTTCGGCCTGGGCCGTAACCGTGCTCTGGCTTGAGGCCGGGGCCTTCCGGGCGGCGGTGCGCCTGCCGCTTTCGCCCGCAGGGGCGCGCTTGGCCGAAGCCGGTTGGGCGGCGGTGTACTGCTCGGCCAGAGCCTGCTGGTATTCGCTGTCCTTTTCGGCCATGGTCGTGGCGGTGCTGTTCAGAATAAAGGACGTCTCCTCCAGGCCGCTACGGATTTCATTGTAACGATTCTGGAAATCCAGGCGGGAGATCTGTCCGGCCTTGAACTGGTTGGCCGCCAGTTGAAACTGTTCGTCATAGCATTTGGACGCCACCTTGGCCGCGGCTGTGGCCCGGTTCATGCTGGCCGCCTCGGAGCCCAACTGGCGGGAATAAGCCTGCAGGTAGGCGGCGTCGCGGTCCCGCGCCTGGGATTTGCCGTAAATATTGCCGGCCACCGCGCCGGAGACGCCGCCCACTGCCGCGCCGGCCACCGCGCCTTCCACCTTGCCGGTGGCAAGGCCGCCGATCAGCGCGCCGAGCAGGGCGCCGCCCGTAGCGCCCACAGCTGTGCTGGTGCCGGTGCTGTTTTCATCCTGCCGCAGTTGGGCCACAGGCTGGTAGCACTGCGGGTAATAATTGACCCTGGTCTTCTGCGCGCCGTATTTGCTGGTGCAGCCGCCGAACAGCAGGCCAGCCGCCAGGAGCAGCGCCAGGCCCGGAAGGAAAACACGATGTCGCATGGAACTGCCTCCTCGGATGCGGTTATGAAATCCCCACGTATTTTTTCATTTTAGTGCAAAGCAATGGCAAACGGCAAGCGGCAATCCGCCACCGGGTCGCACTGTCCTATTCCCGTGCCTCACGTTCGGCATTTTGTCCGGCGGAGCGGCCGGTCCGGGCGCGGCGGAGCGCCCCGGATTTGCTTTTAACGTCTCCATGCGCTACAAGAAAAAGAGTTCCCACCGGTTTTATGCCCGTGGCGCACGGCGGACGCATCAGGTGCGCTCTGTCCGTCTGACGGGCCAACCCTGTTCAAGGAGTATCCCCAGATGAAAAAAATTTTCAGCCTTATTCTGGCCGGCGCCTTGATTCTGGCCGCCGCCACGGCTTTTGCCGACGCCAAACGTCTGACTCTGGCCACCGGCGGCACCTCCGGAGTTTACTTCCCCCTAGGCGGCGCCATTGGTCAGGTGCTCACCACCAAAAGCAACGGCGCGCTGTCCATCACCGCCCAGGCCACGGGCGCTTCGGGCGAAAACATGCGCTTGGTGGAAGCCGGGGATGTGGATTTTGCCATTGTGCAGAATGACGTGGCCGACGCGGCCTTCAACGGCAAGGCCCCCTTCCGCACCAAGCTGGGGGATGTGCGCGCCATCGCCCGCCTGTATCCCGAATATCTGCATGTGGTAGCCAGTAAGGACAGCGGGGTGACCAAGCTGGAGGACTTCAAGGGCAAGAAGGTTTCCGTGGGCGCGCGCGGCAGCGGCAATGAAGTGAACTGCCGTCAGCTCTTCGGCTTCTACGGCCTGAATTACAAGAATCTGGAACCCATCTTCCTGCCTTACGGCGAAACAGCCGACCAGTTCAAGGACCGCCAACTGGACGGTTTTGTCTTCACCATCGGTACGCCGAATCCCGCCATTCAGGATATCACCACGGCGCAGGAAGTGGTTTTTGTGCCCCTGGACGGCGCCAAGGCCGATGAAATCGTGGCCAGGTTCCCCTATCTGGTGAAGGACGCCATCCCGGCCAAGACCTACAAGGGCCAGGAAAAGGACGTGCCCACGCTTTCGGTGCAGGCTATTCTGGTGGCCAACAAAAATATGCCCGACGACGTGGCCTACACCCTGACCAAGACCCTGTTTGAAAACCTTGATGATGTGGCCAAGGCGCACAACAAGGGCGCGGAAATTTCGCTCCAGCACGCTGTCGACGGCGTGACCATTCCCTTCCACCCCGGTGCGGCCAAATACCTCAAGGAAAAAGGCGCGTTGAAGTAATACTGTGGGCGAGGGGCCTTTCCCTCGCCCTGTCTCGTTTCAGGCAATACGGTCCGGGCGGGGGCGATCTCCCGCCCGGACCGGCCTGCGGGCGGAAATGGGCATGCTGAAAAATTTTATGTACATGCCGGCGGGTTTGCTGTGCCTCTGCATGCTGTTCTGGGCGGGAACGGCGCGGGCTGCTTCTCCTGAAGCGCCGGGCGGACCCGCCGAGTGGGGGAACACGGACGGCCGACTGGTGCTGAAAAATGCCGACGGCGTGGTGTTGTTTTCCTGCCCGGCCCGTGATGGGCTGGCCTTCGGCATCCGTTATATCCATTCTGTGGCCAAAAGCCCGGTGGAAGACTGGTTTCGCGTCAGCCGGGGCATGATTTTTCTGGAAAAAACGGTTTATCAGGATTTTGGGGCGGGCCTGCCGCACAATCCCGGACCGGGACAGACCATGTCCACCGGCGACGGGCACATTGTGATCAGCGGCTACCATAAGGCGCTGCCTTCTTTTGATGTACGCGTGGGGCGCATTGCGCGGCATACGCTGCTTTTGCCGCGGGAGGGCGCGGCTGACGGGGAACCGGCGCAAGGGAACGCGCGTGAGATTCCTCTGGCCACGCTGGCGCCGCCGGGCAGCGCCGTCACCTTTACGCTGGCGTCGCGTGTCCGCACGGATGCGGCGGCCCGTTGAACGGAACGGGGCAAAGCGCGCCGCAGCATATGACAACGTTTAGTTTTGAGGCAGGTAGGGATGAGCCACAAAGAGCGGATGAAAGTTATTGAACAGGAGGGATCCGGCGGTTTTGCCCTGGAAGAGGTGGAAAAGCTGGATTCCGCGACGGTCGAAAAGGTGCAGGGCACAGTCGACGTCTCAGAAATCGTGGCCAAGTACGATAAGGAATCGGCCTACCGAACATTCAAAGGCTGGCTGGAAGTTTTCATCCGCGTGGTCTGCATCGCCTTTTCGGGCTTTCATCTTTTCACGGCGGCCACCGGCGCGTACCCGCCGCAAATCCAGCGGGCCGTGCACTTGGGCTTTGTGCTCGTGCTGATTTACCTGCTCTATCCGGCGCGGGCCACGGGCAGCAAACATAAGCTCGCCTGGTACGACGTGCTGCTGGCCGCCGCCGGAGCTGCCGTCTGCGGCTACATCGTCTGGAATTACGATGTGATCGTACTGGATGCCGGGCCGCCCACCGAAATGGATTTCTTCTTCGGTTGCGCCGCCATTCTGCTGGTGTTGGAAGCGACGCGGCGCATCGTGGGGCTGCCCATTACCCTGGTGGCCATCTGTTTTCTGCTCTACGCAAAATTCGGCAATCTGATTCCGGGCATGATGGGACACCCGGGCTTCTCGCTCAAGCGCATCGTGGGCCATATGTATCTGACCACGGAAGGCCTGTTCGGCATGCCGCTGGGCGTTTCGGCTTCCTTTGTCTTTCTGTTCATTTTGTTCGGCGCGTTTCTGCACAGCACGGGTCTGGGCAAGTTCTTCATTGACCTGGCCCTGGCCGCGGCCGGTCGCTTTGTGGGCGGTCCGGCCAAGGTGGCCGTGCTGGCCAGCGGCTTTTTCGGCACCATTTCCGGTTCCTCCGTGGCCAATACCGTGTCCACCGGCACCTTCACCATTCCGCTGATGAAGAGCGTGGGCTACCGGGGAGCCTTTGCCGGCGCGGTGGAAGCCGCCTCCTCCACGGGCGGCCAGATCATGCCCCCGATCATGGGCGCTGCGGCCTTCATCATGGCGCAGTTTCTGGGCGTGGGTTATGTGGAAATCGCCAAGGCCGCGCTGATTCCGGCCTTGCTGTACTATTTGGCTGTGGGCTTCATGGTCCACATGGAAGCCAAGCGTCTGGGCCTCAAGGGCATTCCCAAGGAACGCCTGCCGCGCGCCTGGTTCGTGCTGCGCCAGGGCGGCTATCTGCTCATCCCTATTTTCGTGCTCATTTATCTGCTCATTCAGGGCTACACGCCGCTCAAGTCGGCCTATTACTGCATCCTGGCCACAGTGGTCATCTCTCTGGTGGCCAACAACTGGAAGGCCTGGGCCGGAGCCAGCTCCAGCGGCATGACAGTCGGGCATTCGCTTGCCTCGTGCAACCGCCTGGCCCTCAAGGATATTCTTCTGGCCATGGAAAACGGCGGCCGTCTGGCCCTGGGCGTAGCCGCGGCCTGCGCCTGCACAGGCTTTGTCATCGGTGTGGTGACCCTGACCGGCGTGGGCCTTAAGCTGGCCAACGCCATCCTGACCCTTTCCGCCGGCAGCTTCGCCCTGACGCTGTTTTTCACCATGCTGGCGTCCATTGTGCTGGGCATGGGGCTGCCCACAACAGCCAAGTACATCGTGCTGGCCACCATCGCGGCCCCGGCCATCCAGACTTTCCACGTCCCCCAACTGGCCGCGCATCTCTTCATCATGTACTTCGGCATTCTGGCCGACCTGACTCCGCCGGTGGCCCTGGCCGCCTACGCGGCGGCGGGCATCGCCAGATCGGAACCCAACGCCACGGGCTTCATGGCCGTCAAGCTGGCGCTGGCGGGCTTTTTGATTCCCTACATCTTCTGCTACAATCCGGGCCTGCTGATGATCGGCGCCAGCAACATGGAAATCGTCTTCATCGTCTGCACCGCGGCCGTGGGCATTGCCTCGCTTTCCTTCGCCAGTGTGGGCTACTGGCTGCGCGATCTTTTCCTCTGGGAACGTCTGCTGCTGGTGGGCGCGGCCATCACCCTGATTACGCCGGGGCTGATGACGGACATCATCGGTCTCAGCCTGATGGCGGCGGCCTATGTGCTGCAGAAAATCTTCAAGGAAGGCCCCAAGCGGCCGCTTGCGGTCGAGCCGAGCGCGGCGTAGGGCTTCTCGAAATAACCGCCCGACAGGCGGCACATAACAGAAAAGGCCGGGTGCGATATGCCCCGGCCTTTTCCTGTACCCGTTCAGACGAAGCGGAATTTTCAAGCGTTGGCCGTCGGCCAGAAAGAGGAAGCCTTGCGGCCTTCCTTGTCCAGGCCCCAGCCCAGCAGCCAGCCCGCCAGGGAAAAAGCGAAGCCGACAAAGAAGGGCGGAATCAGCGCGGCCTGCTCCCAGAGCAGCGGCGTCAACGCGAAACTCTTGTGCGCCAGCAGATACCAGAGCATGCAGCTTGCGAAACCAGCCACGCAGCTCATCCAGGCAGCCAGGGAACTGCGCTGGCCGAAGCGCACAAGCGCCACATAGGCCACCAGCACCGTGGCGCCCACTATGCTCCAGCTTGTGGTGCAGAGCAGGGCGATAAGCTGCCCCTTGATCTGCGCGCAGCCGCCGGAAAGCAGCACGCAGAAGGCGATGCCCAGCAGCCACATGGGGCGCGAGGCCTTGCGCCCCGGCAGATCCTCGGCAATGGCCGAGACGGCGATATGGAAAATGGCCGTGGCCGTGGAAAGGGAGGCCGACACAATGGCCAGCACAAAGATCTGCAGACCCACGTTGGGCAGCAGCATTTTGACCAGGGTAGGCATCACTTCGTCCGGCGACGCCACTTCCGGCAGGATCAAGCGGGAAAGCGAAGCCACAAAGTAGGCTCCGCCCACCAGCACAGTGAGCACCAGCATGGCCAAAGGGGTGATCCGGTTGACCTGTTTTGCCGAGTTCAGGGCGAAATGGCGCTGAATCATCTGCGGTTGGGCCCAGACGGCGATGGAGGTCACCACCACCAGGGAGATGATGAACCAGCCCTGCTCACCGCTGGAGAGGGCCAGAAAGCCTTCATTGGCCTTGACCGTGGCGGGCAGTCCGGCCAGATCGGCAATGCCCTGGATGGGGCCGCCCACTTTGCTGAATACGGCCCAGACCAGCATGCAGATGCCCACCAGCATCACGAAACCCTGCATGGCCTCAGTATAGAGCACGCCGCGCAGGCCGCCCACAAAAACGGCGAAGCCCACCAGCAGGGCCACCAGCCAGATCAGCGACCAGACCGGCAGCGGCAGAATCTGGGCCAGCAACAGAGCCGCGCCCTTGATGACCGCCGAAGCGTAGACCCCAAGAAACACCGCGAAAAGCAGGGCCAGGGCCTTGCCCAGAAGAGGGCTTTTGTGTCCTTTGGCCAGCAGTTGAGTGGGAGTACGGGCCTGGAGATTGCGTTGGCAGAGCCGGGTGGGCCAGGCCAGGAAGCGGTAAACGATCCAGGTGCCCAGCCAGACGTTGCCGGCCGCCACCAGAAGCATTTGCAGACCGTAGACATAGGCCAGCCCGCCGAAGCCCACCAGGGCCACGGCGGAAATATAGGTTGCCACATAGGCGAATGCCTGAATGCCGAAACCCACGCGGCCCGTGGTCAGAGCGTCGTGCCCCTGTCCCTTGCGGGCCAGCCAGACGAAAACGGCGATGTAGGCGATCCAGATCAGGGCGTCGAGCAGCATGGTCAGCTCCGGCGGCGGGCCTGACGGCCCAGGCCGACCAGGGACAGCAGGAACGAGCCGGCCAGGGACAGCATGGCTATACGCACGGCTGCGTCGGCCAGCAAAAGAGTGGAGAGAGTATCCATAGGGCCTCCTTCAGGCATAAAAAAACCGCCGACCCCTGTGATCGGCGGTATACACCATGTTTGCATGCTGTCTGAAAAAACGGCGACGCAACCGAACCGGGGTCAGTGACTGACTCTGGCGACGTAATATCGAAAAAATCGAAACGCCACGGTTGCATTCATAAATTCACCCATAGCCTCCACCGGGCAAGCTGTCAATGCCCTGACGGCAAAAAGCTCCTGAAAGGCTCAAGCCCTGATGGCGCGGGCCACGAAGTCAAGCACGTCGCTGTACAGCGTGGGCAGGGCATAGGGGGTCAACACCCGGGTGCGGTTGGCCCCGACCATCAGTGAAATAATTATCTGCGCCGTGGACTTGCTGTCCACTTTGGCCAGACTGCCGTCATTGACTCCGCGAGCGATGAGCGTTTCCAGCAACTGGTGGACCTGCGAGAACATGGAATCCATCAGGTCGCGGTCCGTCTTGGTCTTCATGTCGCTGTACGGGGAACAGCGCACCAGCACCAGCCAGTTGGAGTTCTTGTCAATGGAAAAATCCAGGTAGGCCTTGCAGTAGTGCATCACTGCGTCGAAGCCGGAATCCGCGTCGGCGGTGGCTTCGCGCAGCTTGACCAGGAAATGCTCCAGCACATCCAGGCCCGAGGCCAGAAACAGTTTTTCCTTGTTGCCGTAGTGATGGGTCAGAAGACCCAGAGCCACACCGGCGCGGTCGGAGATTTTCTTGAATGTGGTTTCCACATAGCCGCATTCGCCAAAAAGCTCTTTGGCCGCCTGGAGCAAGGCTTCTTTTTTGCTTTTGTTCATAATTCGTTTGGTGGCGCCGGTGCAAGGCCGGGCTGAAGTATGGGCAAGGCGGAAACTCTTTACCGCCGGGAAAAAGCAAAGTCAATAAAAGAACCGATTTTCAGCCTTTGCGGGAACGCCGGAAGGCATTCTGGGCATAATCTCCCAGACGTTCCAGGCGTCTGTCCGCCAGATCATACAGGCTGCCCGCCGTAAAGCCGCCGTTCTTGCGCCGTCGTCCGGCGGGCAGGCCGGTGAGCAGGGTCAGGGCCTCCTCAATGCGGCGCACCGGGTAAATGGCGAACTGTTTTTTCTCCACCGCCGCCAGCACGTCCGGCGCGAGCATCAGGTGATCCACATTGTCGCGGGGGATGATGACGCCCTGCGAACCTGTGAGTCCGTGCCGGGCGCAGACCTTGTAAAAGCCCTCAATCTTGCGGGTCACGCCGCCCACGGCCATGATCTGGCCGGAATGGCTCACCGCGCCGGTAAAGGCCAGATCCAGGCGCACCGGCACGTCTGCCAGGGCCGAAAGCAGGGCCACCAGTTCCGCGCCAGAGGCTGAATCGCCTTCAATACCGGCGTAGCTCTGCTCGAAATAGAGCGAACCGGAGAGCACCAGGGGCTTTTTGCGGGCAAAAAGGTCCGTGAGGTAGCTTTTCAGGATCATCATGGCCTTGGTGTGAATGGGACCGCCCAGTTCCGCCTCGCGTTCCAGGTCGATAATGCCCTCATGTCCCACGCCCACAGTGCAGGAAATACGGTGCGGCAGGCCGAATTCGAAATCCCCGTGCCAGGTGACCGAAAGGCCGTTGACCTGCCCCACGGCTGAACCGGAGGTCCGCACCTTGATCATCTCGCGGTCGTATTCCTCCATGAAGATCTCTTCCACCAGATTGGCGCGGTAGGTGCGCGCGGCGTAGGCCTCTTCCAGGATGGCGGCGCTGATCAGGGGCAACTGGCGCATTTCGGCCAGGGCAGCCGCTTCGATCATCAGTTCGCGCAGCAGCGGAAACTTGAGTGAAAGGCGGCGCTGGTCTTCGCAGAGATGGGAGCCAAGGTCCACAAGCCAGGCCAGGGCCGTGCGGTCAAAGGGCCGCAGCCCGTTTTCGTCGATGATCCTGGCGATGTGGCTCAGATAAATGCGGATATTCTCGGCAGTGCGCTCCGTCACGTCGGCCATATGGGCCTTGATGCGAAAAAGCTTGGCAAAGCGGTCGTCGTTGACCAGCAGGGTCTCGTACAGCTCTTCGCCGCCGATCAGCACCACCTTGAGGTCCAGGGCCAGCGGCTCGGGCGTGATGCCCTTGGTGCGGATGGCGGTGTCCGGCGTGTCGCCCGTGTCCTCAATGCGCGCCTGATTGGAGCGCAGGGCGCGCAACAGGCCTTCCCAGGCGTTGGGATGCTGAAGCAAATCCTCAATGTGCAGCACCAGAAAACCGCCGTTAGCCTTGTGCAGGCTGCCGGCCTTGATCAGGGTGAAGTCCGTGACCAGCGCGCCCATTTCCGACTCGCGCTCCACGCAGCCCAGCAGATTGACCGCCGTGGGGTGGTCTTCCACCACAATGGGCGCGCCGTTCAGCCCGCTGTTGTCCACCAGCAGGTTGACCTCGTAGCGGTAAAAAATATTGTCCATGGGCGGCAGGGAGTGCCCGTCGCCGCCGGACTGGCCCTGCATGCCGCCGTCGCGCGGCAGGAAGGATTCCGTGTTCTTGAGGATGTCCTCGCGCAGGGCCGTGAAATATTCCGGCAGGCCCGGCACCGGGCAGGCCTTCAGGGTGCGCTGCCGGGCCGGGGTGAGCAGGGCGTCCAGCACCTGTCCCATGGCCCGGCGCTCCAGGTCGCGCTCGTCGTCATGAAAGGATTCCTCAGCCTTGTTCAACTGGCGCATGAAGCCCGCCATGGCCTGCACCAGACTGTCGCCCCTGCGTTTGAGGTTGAGGCGCACCGTATTGTCCAGGCGTTCGAATTCCTCTTCGCTCAGGCGCTTGCCTTCCACCAGAGGGTAGAGGGTCAGGCCGCCGTTTTCATCCATGTCCAGATTGAATCCCTTGTCCACGGCCACGGAATTCATCTTGTGCAAGAGGCCCATGCGGATGTTCTGAAACTGGTCCACGAGCTTGGCCCGCTGCTTGACATAGGTGGTGGCCTCAAAGCGCCGGGCCAGCTCCTTGCCGATGTTCTCCAGGGTTTCCTTCAGGGACTGCTTGAACTTTTTGCCCTGACCGGCGGGCAAAGCCAGCAGGCTCGGGCGGTCCGGGTCCGCGAAATTCTGCACATAGACCAGGTCCGGCGGCGTGGCGGCCTTGCGCGCCTGCGGCCGCAAATAGGACAGGAGCATGTAGCTGCGGCCGAGATCCGCCTCGCCGGAGAGGTAGACGTTGTAGCCGGTCGTGCGGATTTGCAGGGCCAGATTCAGGGCCTGCATGGCCCTGGGCTGGAAGGGATTCTTGCGGCCGTTGCCGTTGCGCGGCAGGGGGATCGCCCGGCTGTCTTCCCAGGGAATACGGGCCGGATCAAAGGTGGCGTGCAGCCGGGACGTGGCCAGAGGTGCGATGCTTGGCATAACTATTTGGTTCTTGTTTTCTTACTGTTGTTGGTAAAGTTTTGCCAGAATGGCGCGGCCGCCCCTGTCCAGCAGCTCACGGGCCAGATCCAGGCCCAGAGCGCGGGCGTCCGCGGCGTTGCCGCTCTTTGCGCCGCGCAGGATCAGGCTGCCGTCCACCTCGGCCACGAGGCCCTCAAGGCTGACGTTTTCCTCATCCACAAGCCGGGCATGCCCGGCAATGGGCACCTGGCAGCCGCCTTCCAGCCCGGCCAGAAAGCCGCGCTCGGCATCCACGCAAACGCGGGTGGCGCGGTCTTCCAGGCCCGCCAACAGGACGAGCAGATCATAATTGTCCTCTCGGCATTCAATGCCCAGCGCGCCCTGGCCCACGGCGGGCAGAAAGCGCTCCGGGTCCAGAGGCGTCATGTACGGGGCGCTGAGTCCCAACCGGTTGAGCCCGGCGGAGGCCAGGATGATGGCGTCGTAGTCGCCGTCCCGCAATTTGCGCAGCCGCGTGTCCACATTGCCGCGCAGGCTGGAAATACGGAGGTCCGGCCGCAGGGCCAGCAATTGGGCCTGGCGCCGCAGGCTGCTGGTGCCCACATGCGCGCCTTGCGGCAGGGCGTCCACATCGGCGTGATTGAAGGAAAGGAAACAGTCGGTGCAGGCCTCGCGCGACGGCACGCAGCCCAGGATCAGCCCTTCGGGCAGAACCATGGGCACATCCTTGATGCTGTGCACGGCCAGGTCCGCCCGCCCGTCCAGCAGGGCCTCTTCGATTTCCTTCACGAACAGGCCCTTGCCGCCCACTTTGGACAGGGGCACGTCCAGAATGATGTCGCCCCTGGTCTTGATCACGTTGAGCGAAACCGTCAGTTCGGGGTCCTGAGCTTCCAGGCGGCTTTTGACGTGCTCGGCCTGCCAGAGAGCCAGACGGCTGCCGCGAGTGGCGATGACGAGATGCTTGCGCATAACTTCCTGTTTTTTGTGGAAAGTGGAGACAAAAACCGCGCCCGGCCTGTCCGGCCGATAAGGCGGCCGCCTAGTGCCCGCAACTGGCGCAATTGCCGCCGGAACAACCGGCGCAGCCGCCTCCGCCGGAGGACGGCGCGGCATATTCGCCGCCGTCGCCGCCCGTGCAGTGGGCGCAACGGGACATGAGCTTGTGCGTCTCGCGCGAGCCGCAATGGGGGCAGACGGGCGCAACGTCGTCAAAAACCAGTTCCTCAAATTCATGGCCGCATTTTTCGCAGCTGTACTCGTAAATGGGCATCGTCAATCCTTGTGTTCCGGGTCAGATTGCAAATACGGCGTGAGCGCCGTAACATTTTCAAACAGATAATAATCAGTGAGCTGACAGAAAAGATGCCCGGCGGCAATATGCAACTCCTGAATGAGCGGGGTATGCCCGGAGGGCGCTTCCAGCAGGATATGGCAGAGCGCGCCCATTTCGCCGCCGTCCTGACCCGTGAGCCCCACAGTGAACAGGCCTGCCGACCGGGCCGCGCGCAGGGCCGCCAGCACGTTGGCGCTGTTGCCGGAAGTGGAAATGCCCAGCAGAAGATCGCCTTTGCGCCCCAGCGCTTCCACCTGCCGGACGAAAACCTGGCTGAAGTCCAGATCATTGCCGATGGCGGTCAGAGCCGAAGTGTCCGTGCTCAGGGCAATGGCCGGCAACGCCGGGCGGTCCATGAGAAAGCGGTTCACGAATTCGGCGGCCAGATGTTGCGCGTCGGCGGCGCTGCCGCCGTTGCCGCAGAGCAGAATCTTGCCTCCCCCGGCCAGACAGAGGGCCGCGCGCAGGGCGGCGTCACGCAGATTGGAACCCTGCGCGCGGAAAAATTCCTCACGCAGCCGCGCGCCGTCCCGGGCATGCCGGGCTATGATCTCCAAGGCAGAGTCTTTCATGCAGCTTGACCTTAAATGAAGGCGGGCGAACGCCGTTCGGTTTCGGAATGCCCATACTTATGCCAAAGCGGCGCGGCTGACAAGCGGCCCGGATCGCGGGCTTGCGGTCACGGCCCTGATAACGTAACTTGCCGTTCATGCAAAATATAGTCTGCCGTCATGTACTTCTGGTCTGCAAGGCCCACCATGAACGCGCCTGGAAGCTCGGTTGCGAGATCCTGCAATGGCTGCGCGTACACGGGCATATGGCGGCGCTGATTGAGGCCGGAGGCGAAGATCCCGCCTATGATGAGGAACTCGATTTCGTGGTCGTGCTCGGCGGCGACGGCACCATGCTGGGTGTGGCCCGCCGTCTGGTGGGGCGTCCCGTGCCCCTGTTCGGCATCAACTTCGGCCGGGTGGGCTTTTTGACCGACGCGCAGCCCGATCATTGGGAAGAGCGCCTGAAGGCCTGCCTCAGGGGCGACCTGCCCTTGCGCGCCTGTCTGGCCCTGCGCTGGAAGCTCACGCGCGGCGGCAGGCTGGAAGCCGGCGGAGCCGCCGTCAATGACGTCGTATTGAGCCGGGGCTCGCTTTCGCGCCTGGTCTGCGTGAACATTACCGTGGACGGACAGCGCATGGGGCTTTTGCGCAGCGACGGGGTTATTCTTTCCACGCCGGTGGGCAGCTCGGGCTACAGCGTTTCCGCCGGAGGCCCTTTGCTCTATCCCGGCATGAACGCCGTGGGCCTGACGCCCATCTGTCCTTTTTTGAATACCATTTCCCCCATGGTTTTTCCGGGCGCGACGGTTTTCCGCATGCGCATCGAATCCGGTTCCACTGATTGCTACATCACTGTGGACGGGCAGGAAGGGCAGCAACTGGAGATCGGCGATCTGGTGGAAGTTACCGGCGTGCCCGCGGCGGTGCGCTTCATGGGTGATGAGATATCCTTTTTCGAACGTCTGCGCACGCGCGGCTTTGTGCTTGAGCGGGCCTCCGGCGCGGATGCGGAGAAGGCATGAAGACATCCCGCGAACCCTCCCGCGTGCGCGACATCCGGCTGGGCCGGGACGTCCGCTTCGACGCCTGGCTGTACAGCATGTTGATGGACAACAATCTGGCCTACCGGATGAATCCGGACATCATCGCCAGCCCGGAACAGCTGGCCTTCATGGTGCAACTGGACGACGACCAGGTTTATCTGCCCTGTTCCGACGCCACGTTCGCCATGCTGCGCGTGGACGGTCGGCCCCGGAAATTACAGGCCCAGTATAACCGCGCCTGGCGGATCATCATGCGCCTGATCCGCTCCATGGTGCAGGATCGCGCGGAGCGCCGCCGCATATTGCATTTCTGCCGCTACCGTTTTTTACAGTACGTCGCCCAGGGAACGCTGATCCCGTCTCGCCTGGTCAAGCGGATGACCGATCTGGTGCTGGCCCAGAGCTACAGCTTGGGCGACCCCTGGCGCGAACGCCGCCGCGCCTCTACCCTGCGCCAGCAGGAAATGCTGGAATTGCCCGCGATCCGGGATAATCTGGAAGCCATGCCGGACGGCGAACTGCCCCCGGATATGCGCGGCGTCCGGCGGCTGCTCGACAGTCTGGAACTGGTCCGCTTTTTCTGCCTGTCGGCCATGGCCAAAGACTGGCAGGAACAATTGCCGTCGACTCCGGAAATCCACCAGGCCATGCGGCAGGCCGAGCAGGCCGCAGCGCCGTTGCACGAGTATTTTCTGAATGCGCCCCGTCCGTCCACCATTCTGTTTCTCTGCGACGCGGACGGGGGCATTCTTTTTGATCTGGCCATGTTGCAAAGCCTGATCCGCATGGGGCACAGGGTCATTTGCGCGGTGAAGGCCGGTTTTTATTTTTTCGCGCCGACCATGGACGACATGGAAAGCGATCCCGCGCTGGAGTGCTGGCTTCGCGGCGGCATTGTGTTGCGTGAAACCCAGATCGGCAAGAACGATCTGTTGCGGCATCTGCGCGAGCACCGCATGGTGATCATTGACGACGGCACGCGTGAGCGTCTGAACCTGTACCGGGTTTCCGTGACCTTTTCCCGGGCCTGGAAAGAGGCCGACGTGGTGTTGTGCAAAGGCTGGCGCGCGGCGGACATTTTTCTGGGCACCAGCCATGCGTTCACCCGCGACATTATCTGCTACTGGCGGAGCGAAAGCGGTTTCCGTATAGAACTGCGGCGGCACGCGCCGGAGGCGCGCAAATTCAGCGAGGAAGCCATCGCCATCCAGGCCGACGCCATTATCAAAAAAATGCGCGAGGCCCGCAGCCAGGGGCGCTCGGTCATGTTTTACAGTTGCGTCATCGGCAGCATCCCTGGACAGACGCACATAGCCGTGACACTGGCGCGAACCTTTGTGGACAATCTGCGCAAAAAAATGGATAATATTCTGATTATCAACCCGGCGGAGCACTTTGTGGAAGGCATGGACGGGGATGACCTGATGTTCATGTGGGAACGGGTGCAACGTAGCGGCCTCATTGACGTCTGGCGTTTCCAGACAGTCGAGGACATTGAGGAAAGCTTCGCCCTGCTGGGGCGCAAGGTGCCGCCTGCCTGGTCCGGCAAGGATTCCACCTATTCCACGGGCTGCACCAAGGAAATGCGCATCGCTCTGGACATGCAGTCCAGAAACCGCGAAATGCAGATTATCGGGCCTGAGCCCCGGCTCTTTTTCCGTCGGGGTGAATACGGGGTGGGCAAATATTTTGACGCCAGCATCAGCCGTCTCACGGGCCGCTGAGCGCGGCAGCAACAAAAACGAGGCGGGCTTCCCGCCGCAGGGAGTGGATTGAGATCATGGCCGCCTATGAAGCCGTCATCGGCCTGGAAGTGCACGTGCAACTGGCAACGGCCTCCAAGCTGTTCTGTTCCTGTTCCACCAGATTCGGCCGGCCGCCGAATACCAATGTCTGCGAAGTCTGCGCGGGCATGCCCGGCGCGCTGCCCGTGCCCAACCGCCAAGCTGTGCACTACGCCGCCCTGGTAGGACTGGCGACCAATTGCGCCATCAACCGCCGCTCCATTTTCGCCCGCAAAAACTATTTTTATCCGGATCTGCCCTCGGGCTACCAGATTTCCCAGTTCGACCTGCCCATCTGCGAGCACGGCTATCTGGACATCGAGGTCGACGGCGCAAGCAAGCGCATCGGCATCACCCGCATCCACATGGAAAACGACGCGGGCAAGAATATCCACGCCCAGGGCGAAAACGTCAGCTATGTGGACCTGAACCGCGCCGGCACGCCGCTGGTGGAGATCGTTTCCGAGCCGGACATGCGTTCCGCCGCCGAGGCTGTGGCCTATCTCAGGACCCTGTACGGCATTGTAACGTATCTGGGGGTCTGCGACGGCAATATGGAGGAGGGCAGCTTCCGTTGCGACGCCAACGTCTCCCTCCGGCCCGTGGGCGCGGCGGCCTTCGGCACGCGCACCGAACTCAAGAATCTCAATTCCTTCCGTAATGTCCAGCGGGCCATTGAATTTGAGATCGCCCGTCAGCAGGACGTGCTGGATGACGGCGACACGGTGGTGCAGGAAACGCGCCTCTATGACGCGGTAAAGAATCTCACCGCCTCCATGCGCAGCAAGGAAGAGGCCCACGATTATCGCTACTTTCCGGACCCGGACCTTCTGCCCGTGGAAATCGGCGCTGATGAACTGGAAAACTGGCGGGCCGAACTGCCGGAACTGCCCCGGCCCCGCGCCCGCCGCTTCATGGAGCTGACCGGTCTGCCCGAGGCTGAGGTGGAAGTGCTGGTGCAGAGCCGCGCGCTGGCCGACTTTTTTGAGGCCGCCGCGCAAAAGGCCGATCCCCGCAAGGTGGCCAACTATATGCTGGGACCGCTGCTGCGCGAATGCAACGTGCGCGGCGTCGCCACGGGCGATCCGTCTCAATGGGGCATGAAGCCCGAGGCTCTGGCGGAACTGGTGCGTATTGTGGACCAGGGGCTGATCAGCGCCAAAATCGCCAACGATATTTTCGGCGAGCTGTTCAGCAACGGGGCCATGCCCGAAGCCTACGTGAAGGAAAAAGGCCTGGGGCAGATTTCCGATTCTTCGGCTCTGGAGGCCGCCGTGGACGCGGTGATCGCCGCCAATCCGGCGGAAGTGGAGGCCTACAGGGGCGGCAAGACCAAGCTGATCAGTTTCTTTGTGGGCCAGATCATGCGCGCCACCAAGGGCAAAGCCAATCCCGCCCTGGTCAACGAACTGCTGGGCAAAAAACTGTAAAAACGCCGTTTCGCCCTGTTAAAAACGCTGCGGGCCCGCCGATAGTCGTCGGCAGGCCCGCTTTTGGCAGTGGAGGAGAGGAGTCGGCTAAACGTTGAGGTTCAGTCCGGCCAGCAGGGAAAGATTGCCGCCGGAATAATTGCCGAAATAGGAATTGGCGTTGCCGGAGTCCGCCCACCAGGCGGACATGGATTCAATCTGAATGCGCTTGCGCATATCCGAAGGGGCGATCTGCATGGCCTTGCGGGCGTCGTCGATGCTGGAGAGCGTCTCGATCTGCCGGTATTTTTTGACCAGATCGGGATTTTCGTCAAAGAAGCGCTGCACCTTGTCGCGATCGGCGTGGTCGCTGACGATGGTCACGCTGCCGTCATCATTGACCTGAATGGAAAAATTGATGTTCGGGTCGACGCCCAGGCCATCCAGGCCGTCACGAAGTTTTTTGCCCACAGCGCCCTGTTGGTCCAGCACGGCCTGAATGTCGCTGAGTTCGGCGTTGTTCACGCTGATCTGGACGTTTCCCTCGCCGCCCAGGCGCAGGCTTACGGCGGAGGTGTCCACGTTCCGCTTTTCCAACTGCGCCTTGACCGCGTCGGCCAGTTCTGGATTGTCCGCCAGCCACTGATTCACGGCCTCGGCCTGTTCCACGTCGCCGCTGACGGCCAGATTGCCCTGATCGTCAAATTGGAAGCTCAGGCCTTTGCTCACATCGACGCCCAGTTTTTCCAGGGCCGCGCGCAGGTCCGCGCTCAGGCTCGCCTTGCCGTCCAGCGCGGCTTGGATATTATCGGACGTGGTGTTGATCACGCTCAGTTTGCCGGCCGCGCTGACGCGCAGATCCACAGCGTCTTCGGCGTCAATGCCCGCTTCAGTCAGGGCTTTGCGCAGATCCTTGCCCAAGGCGGGATTGGCGTCCAGCCAGGCCTGCACGGCTTTTCTGTCCGAAGCGTTGTCGCCCACGGCGGTCAGCGCGCCGTTTTTATCCAGGCTGAAGCTCAGGCCCGCGAGGTCCGAAATGCCCATGTTGGCCAGACCGTCCTTGACGCTCTTGCTGAACTCGGTCTGTAACTGTTCACGGTATTTGGTGATCTGGTTGAAGGTCACCCGGCTGTCGCTGCCGAGCCCCATGGCGTCCATGGCGTATTTGGTCAGTTCCACCATGCTGGAAAGCTGGCTGGTCATGGAGGTGTTGCCGAAAAGGCTCTCCAGGCTGCTGGAGGAAGAGCTTTTGGAGCCGCTTGAGGTCGAACCCTTCAACTGCTGGCCCTGCCACTGGAACAGCACGTTATTGTAATTGTTGATGCCTGATATGCTCATGGTTCCTCCCGGCAGATTTTACCTGTGCCCGGCGCGCGAGCCCGCCACGGCAAACTTTATGCAAATATCAGGCCAGAAGCGGCAAGAATTCGCATTCCGGCCCGTCCGCGGGCGGAAGCGTTTTTTGAAAAGATGGACAGGCCCGCTGAAATAGGCTAGGGGTGGCCTATGGCAGTACATTCCTCCTTGCTGGAGACAGTGGAGTTTGACGACCCCGCCCTAGCCAACCAGCTTTTCGGCCCCCACAATGCCCACCTAGACCTGCTGGCCGCGGCCAGCGGTGCGCGTATCGGCAACCGGGGAGCCAGCATCTTTATCGAGAGTCCGGATCAGGACGTGCGCCGGAGCCTGTGCAACGTCTTTGTGCAACTCTATGATCTGCTGCGCGGCGGCCTGACGCTGAGCCAGCAGGACATGACCCGCGCATACGATATGCTCAGGGCCGATCCCGGACTGAATCTCGGTCAGGTCTTCCGCGACGCCGTTTTTGTGAATACGCCGCGCAAAACCGTCACCGCGCGCAACGTGGCCCAGAAGACTTATCTAGAGCTTCTGCGGCGGCATGAACTGGTTTTTGCCGTGGGGCCGGCCGGCACGGGCAAGACCTATCTGGCAGTGGCCATGGCCCTGTCCATGTTCCAGCAGCACCGGGTCAAACGCATTGTGCTGACCCGGCCGGCGGTGGAGGCGGGCGAACGACTGGGCTTCCTGCCCGGCGATCTGGCCGAGAAAGTGAATCCCTATCTGCGGCCTCTCTACGATGCCCTGCACGACATGATGCCCCAGCCCAAGGTGGCTTCCATGATGGAGGTGGGTTCGATTGAAGTGGCTCCTCTGGCGTTCATGCGCGGCCGCACCCTCAACGACGCCTTCATTATTCTGGATGAGGCCCAGAACACCACCCAGGAGCAGATGAAAATGTTCCTGACCCGCATGGGCTTCGGCTCGCGCATGGTGGTCACCGGCGACACCACCCAGATCGACCTGCCCATGCAGCCCGGCGGCGCCCGCCCGCGTTCGGGCCTGATCCACGCCCTGGGCATCCTGCATAACGTGTCCGGTCTTGCCGTTCATCGTTTCAGCAAGGCCGACGTCGTGCGTCACCCCCTTGTAGGAGCCATTGTCAGCGCTTATGACCACGCAGAAAAAGACGGCGCGTCCGGCTAGCATCCTGGCGCTCATACACACGCTGAAAGCGCGGCATCACTGCGGTTGGGGCCTGTGGGCGCTGATCGGCACGTTGCTCTTTCTTTCCCTGCTGGCCGGAGCCAATTTCGAGGCCGTGCAGCGGGTGTACGTGGCCGGACAGGTGGCGGAAAACGACGTCATCGCGGACCGGGACATTTTGGTGGAGGACTCGCAGGCCACCAAAGCCCGCCGCAAACAGGTGCTTTTGCTGCAACCGCCGGTCTACGATCTGAGCCTTGAGCCCTACACCCAGTTTCAGGGCCGGATTCTGGAAATCCTGCGCAGCCTGAACAGCGGCGGCGAACAGCGGCCTGTGCCCGATCCGTCTTTACAGCGCCTCGTGGAGGAACTGACCCCGGCCGTGGCCGATGAAGTGCTGCCGGAACTGGCCTTGCCTGAAGTGCAGACCTATCTGCTCAAAAAATTGCTGCCCCAGATCCGTGAACACATGGCCGAAGGTCTGGTGGGCGACATCCGTTCGGCGCGCGTGGGCCGCTCGGGCGCGATTATCCGCAATCTGGACACCAATGCGGAAATCCTGCGGCCGGACGTCAATTCCCTGCCGGACGTGCAATCCTTCCTGGCCGAGATATCCTCACAGATCAGGCAGGTCCCCAGCCTCAATCCGCAGTCACGCCGGGCCATCAATATTTTGCTGTCGGCCACCTTGCCCGCCTCCCTGACCCTGAACCGCGAGGCCACCCAGAAGCGCGGCGCGGCTGTGGTGGCCACGGTGGAGCCGGTCTATTACCAGATTCAGAAGGGCGAGCTGGTGCTGCGCAAAGGCGAGCGCGTCAGCCGCGAACAGCAGATCAAATTGCAGACCCTGTACAAATCCGCCTCCGATCCCATGCGCTGGAGCACGGCGGGAGGCGCGTTTCTCTGCGCCCTGCTGCTTGCCGTGGGCTTTTTTGTGGCCCCCAGCGGCAAGCCCGGCACCCCCCTTCGCTGCAAGGATATGCTGCTCATCTCGCTTTTGCTCCTTTTGTTCGGCATAGGGGCCAAGAGCGTCTATCTGCTGAGCCTGCGCATGGACAGCGTGAGCCTGTTCAACTCCTTTGCCGCCGCTTTTCCGGTAGCCGGTGCCGTGGGGCTGGTGGCCATGGTTTTCGCGGCCCGGCGCTACTGCACCATGGGCCTGCTGCTTTCCTTCTTCTGCATGCTGATGCTCCAGGCGGATTATCCGCTGTTTATCTACTATTTTCTGAGCGGCATGCTGGCCACCTGGCTGGTGACCAGCGCGCAGAGCCGCCAGGATGTGGTCTGGAGCGTGATTCCCCTGACCGTGGGCCAGATTCTTGTCTGGCTGGGCACAACCCTGCTGGCCCAGACCTCCCCGGCGGAAATGCCCGTGCAATTGACCGCGGTGGCCATCAACAGCCTGCTTTCCCTGATCCTGCTTTTTGCCGTGAGCCCCGTGCTGGAGCTGACCTTCGGCTACAGCACGCGTTTCCGCCTCATGGAACTGATGAGTCTGGAACAGCCCCTGATGCAGGAACTGATGGTCACCATTCCCGGCACTTACCACCATTCCCTGGTGGTGGCCAATATGGTTGAGGCCGGGGCCAAGGCCATCGGGGCCAACAGCCTGCTCTGCAAAGTAGCGGCCCTGTACCACGATGTGGGCAAGCTCTCCTATCCGGAATATTTCATTGAGAACCAGTTCGGCGGCCCCAACAAGCACGACAAGCTGGCTCCGTCCATGAGCGCCCTGATTTTGCTCTCGCACGTCAAAAAAGGCACGGAGCTTGCCGAGCGCTATAAGCTGGGCCAGGAAATTACGGAGATCATCCGCCAGCATCACGGCACGCGGCTGATCCGCTTTTTCTATCAGAAGGCCCTGAATTTGGGTGAAAAGCCGCGTGAATCGGATTTCAGCTATCCCGGCCCGCGCCCGCAGACCAAGGAAGCGGCCATTCTGATGCTGGCCGACTCCGTGGAAGCCAGCAGCCGCACCCTGAGCGACCCTACGCCCGCGCGTATCAAGACTCATATTGATACCATCATCAAGGGCATCTTCTCGGAAGGACAGTTGGACGAATCCGAACTGACCTTCAAGGATCTGCATTTCCTGAGTGAAAACTTTCAGCGTATTCTGACGGGCATTTTCCATCAGCGCATCGCCTATCCTGAGGCCAAGATCAAGGATGTGACCCAGGCTGACAAGGGCAGGACGGAAGCCCGCCCCAGCGACGGCAAGCCCCAGACCTGCGGCAAAAACGGCGCAGCGGCGACAGCCCGGCCCGCTTCGGAACCTCTTGGCCTGCCCGCCGCCAGCGCGCGTAAAAACGAAGCTGGACGACCCGAGGGCCAGAGCGCTGATCCGCAGCCCGGCAGTGGAAACTGAGGCCATGGAAGCGGCGGGAGCGACTACGGGCTCCAGAAACTGCGCGGAATGCGTGCGCATTCAGGGGCATTACGCCGCCCAAGCTTGGTTGCTACCCCTGAACCGCCGGGAATTGGCTCTGGTTCTGCGGATCATGCTGCGCGCTCTGGCCGGGAACGGCACCCGCGCGCCCGGCAGCCTTGAGCTGCACCTGCTGGACGACGCGGCCATGAGCGCGGCCAACCTGCGCTTTATGGACTGCACGGGTCCCACCAATGTGCTTTCTTTTCCCGGCGGCGAGGAGCTGCCGGGCATTCTGCTGCTTTCTCTGGACACGCTGGCGCGCGAATGCCTGCTCTACGGGCAGGATCCGACGGAACATCTCTTGCGTCTTCTGGCCCACGGCATGGGGCACTTGGCCGGTCTGGACCACGGGCCCGCCATGGATCGGCTGTGCGCGGCCTGCTTTGACGCCGCGCGGCGCGCGTCGGCGCTCTGATTCGTCACGCGGACGGATCGGGAAGGGCGGGCAGTTCCGTCAACGCCCGGCAATGCAGTTCGCGCAGTTTGCGCGCGGACAGCTCACCCTTGCCCCACCAGTCCGGCGGCAGGCGGACGGCCAGCAGGGCGGCCAGTTGACGCAGTGCTTCCGTGCCGACGCGGCTGTTGCTGTCGGCGTCGGCCAGTCGCCAGAAAGGCGCGCTCAAACCGGCCTGATGCACACGCCAGAGCAGGTCGCGCCGGGTGCCGGGACGCAGGCGCGGCAGCATGCCGGCCTTCATGTGCTCGGCGGCGGCCAGCGCGCCCGCTTTACTAAACAGCGCGGGCAGGCGCAGGCGCTCGGCCAGGCCCTGAGCCAAAGCGATGCCGCGCTGCTCATGGCCGTAATGGTGCGGCAGCAGGGCCGGGTCCGTGCCGATTTTGCCCAGATCGTGGCAGAGCGCCATCCAGACGGCCAGAGGATCACCGGCGGTCAGATTCATAATCCGCGCTGTGTGCCCCAGCACGGAATTTTTATGCCAGCGCGCCGGTCCGGCGGGAATGTCCCGGGCGGTTTCCAGTTCTGCGAACCAGGGAACCAGCGCGTTTCCCGCCGCCAGCGTTTCAAGAAAACGCGCGGGCGCGGGCGCGGCCAGGGCCTTGCGCAGTTCGCGTCCCACACGCTCCGCCGGAATAGCCGCCAGCGCGGACGGGAGCAGAGCGCGCATCTGGGCGCAGGCTTCCCCATCCACCTGCCAGTCCGGCCAGGAGGCCGCGAAGCGGGCCAGCCGGAACACCCGCGCCGGGTCGTCGGACAGAGCTGTGGGCGAGGCAGGCCGCAGGCGGCGTGATCGCAGGTCGGCCAGGGCCTGGGGATGGACGCGCAGCAGGCCGCGGCTGTCCAGGGCCATGGCATTGACGGTGAGATCCCTGGCCAGCAGGTCCGCCTCCAGACTGCCGCCGCGAAGCGGCATGCATTCGCGGCCCCGCCAGAGACAGACGCGCACGCTTTTGCCCACCGGACGGGCATCAGGGTGGGCGGCCAGGAAATCGGCCATAGCGCCGGAGAAGGCGAAATCCAGTTCAACAGGGACGCGGCCCAGCAGCAGATCACGCACGGCCCCGCCCACGAGGTAAAGTTCCATGAGCTCAGTATGCCACAGCCCGGAATGCGGGAAAAGCGCTCAGGCGGCCGTTGCGGGCAGCGCTGACCCGGGCGCTGTCCGTGCTCCCTTTGTCTGGCGCTTCGGCGAGGTTTCATCCACTCTGGACGTGGCCTTTCTTCTGTCCGGGCGTGGCCGACTGAAGATCTGGGACAGCGTCCAGGCCGTCAGCCAGACGTCAGGACGCGGGCAGTTGCGGCGGTCCTGGGTGTCGCCGCCGGGGAATATCTATGCCGCTCTGCGCCTGCCGGTACAGCCGCCTTTCGACGGCACGGCGGCGGCTCCGGCCATGGGACTGCTGCTGGCCTGCGCCCTGCGCGCCGAAGGCTGGCCGGTGCTGCTTAAGTGGCCCAATGATCTGGTGCTCTGTCTGCCGGGCGGCCCCCGCAAACTGGCGGGCATCCTGCTGGAGGAGCGGGGCGGCGTGCTGCTGGCGGGCATAGGCGTCAATGTGAACAGCGCGCCGCCCGACGACGCTTTGCGGGTCGACGCGGCCATGCCCGCCGCGAGTCTGGCCGACGGGCCAGACCGTCCCGCTCCGTTGGCCGAGTCTCTCTGGCAGCGGCTTGTAAAGCATGTGCATTCGGCATATAACAACGGCCACTCTCTGTCCGACCGGTGGAAAACCCGGACAGAGGAATTACTGCTTTGGCGCGGTAGAGATGTGGAGCTGGTTGAGGGGCAACGCAGAGTGCGCGGCAGGCTGGAAGGTCTTACTCCGGCCGGGGGACTGCGCCTGCTCTGCAACGGTCGCTGTGAGGAATGGCTAAGCGGAAGCCTCCGGCTTTCCGAAAGACTATCATAAAGGGCTGAAAAGGCATGGCCAACAAGACATTCGCGGAAGTTCAGGATTTTCTGAAGGGCAAGGTCATTCTGGTGGCGAACCGGGGCATTCCGGCCCGGCGTATTTGCCGTTCAATCCGGGAGCGCTTCGACGCGGTGGCGGCCATGACCGCCACGGATGTGGACAAAACCGCCCCCGCCGCTTCCACGGCTCAGGAATTGGTCCTGCTGGGCAGCGAGCCGCGCGCCTATCTGGACATTGACAGAATCATCGACCTGGCCAAGCAGCGCGGTGTGGTGGGCATTCACCCCGGCTGGGGCTTTGCCTCCGAAGACACGCGCTTTCCGCAACGCTGCAAGGAAGCCGGCATCACCTTCATCGGCGCCACGGCCGAGGCCATGAACCTGCTGGGCAACAAGGTCCAGGCGCGCGAGGTGGCCCGCAAGCTGGGCATTCCGGTGGTGCCCGGTTCCGAAGGCGCGGTGGACATCCCCACAGCCCGCCGCCTGATCAGCGAAATAGGCCTGCCCATCATGCTCAAGGCCGAAGGCGGCGGCGGCGGCAGGGGCATTTTCGCCATTCATAATGAAGCCGAACTGGAAGACGCCTTTTTCAAGGCCTCTTCCATGGCTCAGGCCTCCTTCGGCAATCCGCGCCTTTTTGTGGAAAAATTTCTGAGCGGCGTGCGCCACATTGAAATCCAGGTCATCGCCGACATGTACGGCAACGTCTTCGCTTTCGATGAACGCGACTGCACCGTGCAGCGCAACCATCAGAAACTGATCGAAATCACGCCGTCGCCCTGGCCGGGCGTGACCCGCGAACTGCGCGAGCGCCTCAAGGATTACTCCCGCCGCCTGGTGCGCGCCGTGGGTTACCATTCGCTGGCCACGGTGGAATTTCTGGTCACGCCTGACGGGTCGCCTTATCTGATCGAAGTGAACACCCGCCTCCAGGTCGAGCACGGCATTACCGAATGCCGTTACGGCATCGACCTGGTGGAAGAGCAGATCGCCGTGGCTTTCGGGGCGGAGCTGCGCTATCGCGAAGAAAATCTGCGGCCCTCGTACTGCGCCATGCAGGTGCGCATCAACTGTGAAAATCCGCAGGATAACTTCTCGCCCAATTCCGGTCTGATTTCGCGCTATGTCTCGCCCGGCGGCCTGGGCGTGCGCCTGGACTCGAACATCAGCGCGGGCTATGAATTTCCGGCCAACTACGACTCCGCGGGCGCGCTGCTGATCGCCTACGCCCATGACTGGGAAAAGACGCTGGGCATCATGGCCCGCGCGCTGGGCGAATACGTCATCGGCGGCATCAAGACCACCATTCCCTTCTTCCGCAAGGTTATCAAGAACCCGCTGTTCCGCAAAGGCGACATCAACACCAACTTTATCGCCGACCATCCCGAACTGATGCTCTATACGGACCTGGCCCCGGAAGGGGAACGGCTGGCCCGGCTGGTGGCCGAAATTTCGGCCAAGGGCTTCAACCCCTATGTCCAGCTTGGGGAATACCGCTCGGACACCACGCCCTGCCTCGGACCGTTTGAACCCGTGCTGCCCACCATCAGCACGGCGGCCCGGCGGCAGCCTTCGCCCTATCCGCAGGGCGACAGGCTGGCGACGCTGGATTACATCCGCGATTCCGGCTACGTGCATTTCACCGACACCACGCCGCGCGATTTCACCCAGTCCAACTCCGGCAACCGCTTCCGGCTGGCCGAAGACAGGCTTATCGGCCCCTATCTGGACAATGTGGGGTATTTTTCCATTGAGAACGGCGGCGGCGCGCACTTCCATGTGGCCATGATGGCCAACATGACCTATCCCTTCACTGAAGCCAGGGAGTGGAACAGCTTCGCGCCCAAGACGCTCAAGCAGTTGCTGGTGCGCTCCACCAACGTGCTGGGATATACGCCCCAGCCGCGCAACCTGATGCGGAAAACCGGAGAAATGATTTGCGACCACTACCAGGTGGTGCGCTGCTTCGACTTCCTCAACCATGTGGAAAACATGCGGCCCATCGCGGAAGTGGTCATGTCCCGCAAGGACGTCATCTTCCAGCCCGCGTTGTCCATGTCCTGGGCCAGAGGCTTTGACACGCCCCATTATCTCAGCGTCACCGAGGCTATTTTGCGCATGGTGGGCGACGTGATGGGCGTGGACCCCAGAGAGGCCTCGCGCCATATCATTCTGGGGCTCAAGGACATGGGCGGCGTCTGTCCGCCGCGTTTCATGACCGAGCTGGTGAGCGCGCTGCGCAAAGCTTGGCCCGAGCTGGTGCTGCATTACCACCGCCATTACACGGACGGCCTGTTCGTTCCCGCCTGCGGCGCGGCGGCCAAGGCTGGCGCGCACATTCTCGATGTGGGCCTGGGCTCCGCGGTGCGTTCCTACGGGCAGGGCGACGTGCTTTCCACCATGGCTTATCTTGAGGATGAATTAGGCCTCAAGTGTCACTTGAACAAAAATGCCATCCGTGACGCCAATTTCGTCTGCAAACAGATCATGCCCTATTACGACCGCTACTGCGCGCCGTACTTCCAGGGGATCGACTATGACGTCACCCTGCACGGCATGCCCGGCGGGGCCACATCCTCCTCGCAGGAAGGAGCCATGAAACAGGGCTACATCCACCTGTTGCCCTATATGCTCAAATTCCTGGAAGGCACCCGTCAGATCGTGCGCTATCACGATGTGACGCCCGGCTCGCAGATTACCTGGAACACGGCTTTTCTGGCCGTGACCGGGGCCTGGAAGCGCGGCGGCGAGGATGAGGTGCGCTATCTTCTTGAAGTGTTGGGTGAAGTAACCCGCACGCCGGAAGCTGAACTCTCTCCGGAAATGCGCAAGGCCCGCCTCTCCATTTATCAGGATTGCAATGACGCTTTCCGCAACCTGCTGATGGGCAAATTCGGCAAGCTGCCTCTGGGCTTCCCTGCGGACTGGGTCTATGAAAGCGCTTTCGGCTCCGACTGGAAAGCCGCCATTGCCAAGCGCACTGAAAATTCGCCTCTGGAAACCCTGCCGGACGTCAATCTGGCCGCCGAGGAGAAGGCCTGCACGGAGATTCTCAAGCGGCAGCCCAATGCTGAAGAATTCGTGCTCTACCTCAACCACCCGGCCGACGCCCTGAAAACCATCCAGTTCAAGACCAAGTACGGCGATCCCAACAATCTGCCGCTGCATGTCTGGTTTGAAGGCTTGAAAGTCGGGCAGGATCTGTACTTCAACGAAACCAGCGGCAAACCTCATCACCTGGCGCTGTTGAGCATTTCACGTCCCAATGATGCGGGCATTTCCATTTGCCGCTATGTGCTGGATTCGGAATTCATGAGCTGCGAGGTGCAGGTCAGCCAGCCCACGGGCCAGAAGGGCAAGGGCGCGCTGATGGCCGATCCTTCCAACCGCTACCAGGTGGCCGCTCCCAGTAACGGCGATTTGTGGGTCATGTACGTGCATCCCGGCGATGTGGTCAAGGCCGGCGAGGAACTTTTCAATGTGTCGATCATGAAACAGGAAAAAGCAGTGCTGGCCCCGGTGGACGGCATTGTCAAACGCGTGCTCAAGACCGCCGATTTCAAGGAAAGCAAGCAAATGGTTTCTGTGCGCGAGGGGGAATTGATTGTGGAACTCGGGCCGGTGCCGCGCATGTGCAGCAACGAGGCCTGCGGGCAGCCTATCCCCATGGATAACGTGGCCTTCTGTCCTTATTGCGGTTCCCGTGTGGGCTAAGCCGCGGCACGTGAATCTGTGGACAGTTTTCCGATACCGGTATAGTATTCTAACAGATAAAGATGCTCTTTCCCGCCAAACCGGAGGAAGTCATGGCTAAAAGTCCCGCCGCCAGAACCGCGCAGGCCAAGCCCAAAACTGATTCTGTCGATTTGATTCAGAAAAAGCTGGTGTTGACCGGCGCGGACATCGTGAAGCTTGGTCCCGAAGCGGAGTTGCTTGTCGGTGGCAAGAATTACAATACGGCTCTGATCAGTCAGATTGAAGGCATTCAGGCGCCGCATTTCCGCGCCATCTCCTCGTTGGCGTTTCATCGTCTGCTGGATGAGACCAAGGTCAATGGCCGTGTTGTGCGCTCCGTGGTGGACAAGGAGTACGGCCGGATTGACTGGAATGATCCCGAAATCAATCAGGATCCCGACTTCCTGCAAAAATTCGTGCGCCAGTTGGGCAAGCAGAGCCATGAGGCCGCCAAGGCTGAAGGTGAGCAGGCCCATACAAAATTGAGAACATTTATCAATAACATAGTAGAAGGCTTTGCCACATCGCCCGAGGGCATTGACCAGTTGCGCAAACGCTCGGTGATGGTGCAGGCCGCGATTCTTTCCGTGGATGTGCCCACTGACGTGGCTGAAGCCGTGCGCGGCGCATATAAAGCCATCTGTGAAGAAAACGGCGACGACATGACCCCGGTGGCCGTGCGTTCCTCCGCCGCGGGCGAGGATTCGCGCAAAAAAGCCTTTGCCGGCCTGCAAGACACGTACTTGAATATGGTCGGTGAGGACAGGGTGGTCGAGGCTTATCACTGGGACTGCTCTTCCGCGTATAATCTGCGCTCCATGACGTACCGGCGCGAGGCCATTCTGGATGCCCTGGCCCGGGCCGAGGAAACCGGGGACGAATCCATCGCCGAACTGGCCAAGCAGGAATGGGCCATTGAGCATACCTCGCTGTCCGTCTGCATGATGCAGATGATCAATCCCGTGATTTCCGGCACGGCTTTTTCCGCCGACACGGCCACCGGTTGCCGGGGCACGGACCGCAAGGACCTGGTCAGCATCGACGCCAGCTACGGTCTCGGCGAGGCGGTGGTGGGCGGCAAGGTGACGCCTGACAAACTCTATGTTTTCCAGCGTGACGACGGCAGCGAGGTGGTCATCCGCCAGATGGGCTGCAAGGACATGAAAATTGTTTATGACGAGAAGGGCGGCACCCGCGAAGTGCCTGTGCCCGAGCTGGAAGCTCTGCGCTGGGCTCTGTCGCTGAGCCAGGCCGAGCGCGTGGCCAAGGGCGTGCGCGCCGTGAGTAAAGCTTACGGCGGCATGATCATGGATACGGAATTCTGTATTGACGCCAACGACAAGCTCTGGTTTGTTCAGGCCCGGCCTGAAACCCGCTGGAATGAAGATCTGGAGCTGCATCCCACCACCATTTTCATGCGCCGCCGCGAGGTGGACGCCAAGGCCGCGGCCGAGGCGGAAATTCTGGTGGAAGGCAATGGCGCTTCGCGCGGCGCCGGGCAGGGGACCGTGCGCTTTTTGCGTTCCGCTCTGGAACTGAACAAAATAGCCAAGGGCGACGTGCTGGCCGCCGAACGAACCGACCCGGACATGGTGCCGGGCATGCGTGTGGCTTCGGCCATCATGGCGGACGTGGGCGGTGACACCAGCCACGCGGCCATCACTTCGCGCGAACTGGGCATCGCTGCGGTCATCGGCATTCAGCGGGTGGACGTGTTGCGCGCCCTGGATGGCGCTGAAGTGACCGTGGACGGCACGCGCGGGCGTGTCTACCGCGGGCTGCTGCCGCTGCATCAGGTCGGCGGCGAGATGGATGTGGCCAAACTGCCGTTCACCAAAACAAAGGTGGGGCTGGTGCTGGCCGATGTGGGCCAGGCCCTCTTCCTTTCGCGTTTGCGCAACCATCCGCAGTTTGAAGTGGGTCTGCTGCGCGCGGAATTCATGCTGGGCAATATCAGCATCCATCCCCAGGCCCTGGAAGCCTTTGACAACGGCGAACTGGATGTCGTGGTCCAGGCAAAACTCAGAGAACTGGAAGACCGTCTTTCCAAGGTCTTGCGTGAGCAGATGGCCGCCGGACTGATCGTCTTCAATTTCAATCTGCGTGAATATGTGGGCGAGATTACCGGTCTGGCCGCCGAGGTGAACGCTCTGGCCGATGCCGACAAGAGCCTGAACGCCGAAGAGGTGCTGCTGCAACACCGCAAGATGCGCGAGCTGGATCACAAGATCGACCAGCATATGGAAATGGCCTCGCGCCGTATTGAGGTGCTGAAAACCTCGCCCGATCTGGCGGACCATGTGCGGATCATCATGGGCTACGACGACGAGCTTGCCCTGCTGTCGTCCGCCGATCCGGAATCGGCCAAGCGCGCGGCGGAAATTGAAGCCAGCGTGGAAGCCCATGTGCAGCGGATTCAGGATTTGCCCGCTGTGGCCAAACTGCTGGAAAACATTCGCCATCTGCGCGAAGAAATCGGTTTGCGCACCGGCCTCAAAAAAGAAATGGACGACGTGCGCAATCTGCCGGAAAAAATCCGCTCCATTATCAAGGCGCGCGGCTTCCGTACCGGCAAGGAACATTACGTTCAGACTCTGGCCCAAAATCTGGCGCTCTTTGCCATGGCTTTCTATGGCAAGCCCATCACCTACCGCACCACGGACTTCAAGAGCAACGAATACCGCAACCTTTTGGGCGGCAACCTGTTCGAGCATCAGGAAGCCAACCCCATGCTGGGCTATCGCGGCGTGTCGCGCAATATTCACGATTGGGAGATCGAAGCCTTCAAACTGGCGCGCGGCGTATACGGCGGCAGCAATCTGCGTATGATGCTGCCCTTTGTGCGCACCCTCGAGGAAGCCCGCTCCATGCGCTGTTATCTGGATCAGGTGCATAAGCTCAAGAGCGACCAGGACGGCCTGAAGATCATTCTGATGTCCGAGTTGCCTTCTAACGCTATCCTGGCCAAGCAGTTCATCAGCGAGTTTGACGGCTTCTCCATCGGTTCCAACGACATGACGCAGATGGTTCTGGCTACGGATCGCGATAATGCCCGTCTGGCCCACATCTATGATGAAGAGGATCCGGCGGTGGTCTGGGCCATACTGGTCAGCATCTTCACCGGCCAGAAATACGGCAAGAAGGTGGGCTTCTGCGGGCAGGGCGTTTCCAACAGTCTTATTTTGCGTGGCCTGGTTGCCATCGCCGGCATTACCTCGGCCTCTGTGGTACCGGACACCTATTATCAGACCGTTTTTGACATCGCGGCGGTGGAAGAGGAAAATATACCTACTTCGCAACTCGGCAGATGGCTTGGCCAGCAGCATCACAAACGTCTGGCGGAGCTTATGGAAAAAGCCGGCTATGGGCATATCCTCAAAAAATACAAGGAACCGCAGGATATTCAGGAGTGGTACGAAGGCGAACTGCAACGGCGGCATGAACAGTTGCGTGAGCATCTGGACACGCCCAAGGAAGATTTTTATCGTAGCGAGTTGCAGAGCTTCCGCTCTTCTTTCCACAAACCGGTCATCTATGCCACCTGGAACTGGGATGATACGGTGCTGGATGCGCTGCATCAGTCCGGCTTTGCGAACTTTGACGAACAGGCCAAGGCATTGGAAATCTCTCGTGAGCTGAATGCCTGAAGCCATATTGAATAACACTGTAAAAGGGCCTGAATCCTATCGATTCAGGCCCTTTTGCTTGGAGTAAACTTTCCGAATTCCCCCATTATTGTCATGTCCGCGAGACAAGAATTCCTTTTGATTTGTTCAGCACGGAATTGTACTCCGGCGCTGGTTTTTCAGGCAACTTAACAGAAAATCAGACAAAATACCGCTATACGTTTATCTCAATCCACTGAAACTGAAAATGCCCCGCGCTGTGGACGGCTGTGGAAGCAGGTATCAAAGGAAATTGCTCAAGTGAGATGGAGGGATCATCATCCCCATAAAAACTTTCAAGCCGTGTCGCAGATTCTTTTCACACTAAAAAGGGGAGCTTGCGCTCCCCATTATGTTTACTGCTTTGCCGCGACAGCGGACGGCGGCTGCTTGGCTTGGTCAACGCCAGGCACCATGCTTGAAGCCTTGGAAGTGGACATGAGGTAGATCTCATGCGGATCCAGAATCAGGATCACGGAACCGTCACCCATGATGGTGGCTCCGGAAATGCCCTTGAGATCGCCCAGATACGCGCCCAGCGGCTTGATGACGATTTCTTGGCGTTCCAGGAGCTGATCCACCACCAGACCCAAGCGGCGCTCATTGTCGTGAATGACCACCACGGACAGCACGTCAGGTAAAGGATCGGTGCGCGGCAGGCCGAGCATTTCAGAAAGTTCCACAATGCCCAGCACTTCGCCACGCAGGGTGACGGCCTTGCGTCCCTTGACATCGGTAAGGCGTTCGGCCTCGATCTTGGTGGTTTCTGACACGGCATCCAAGGGGATGGCGTACATCTGGCCCGACACGTTGACCATCAGGGCGTCGATGATGGCTAGGGTCAGCGGTAGGCTCAAGGTGAATCGCGTGCCCTTGCCTACCTCGGAGTTGGTGCTGACGCTGCCTTTCAGATTTTTGATGTTGGTGCGCACCACATCCATGCCCACGCCGCGTCCGGAAATATCCGTGATTTTTTCGGCGGAGGAAAAGCCGGGCGCAAAAATCAGTTCCATGGCTTCGCGGTCGTCCAACTGCGCCGCTTCTTCAGGCGTCACGACACCCTTGCGGATGGCAACCTCGCGCATTTTATCCGGGTCGATGCCCTTGCCGTCGTCCTCAATTTCAATGGCGACGGAATTGCCCTTGTGAAAGGCGCGCAAAGTGACTTTGCCCTTAGGCGGCTTGCCGGCGGCGATGCGCACGTCTTCCGGCTCAATGCCGTGGTCCACGGAATTACGGATCAAATGCACCAGAGGGTCGCCGATAACTTCCACCACACTCTTGTCCAGTTCGGTTTCCTCGCCTTCCATGATCAGATCCACTTCCTTGCCGCTTTTGCGCGAGAGGTCGCGGACCAGTCGGGGAAAGCGGGAAAAGACCGAGGAGACGGGCACCATGCGGACTTTCATGATGGTGTCCTGCAGATCATCGGAAATGCGGGCCATGGCGTAGGTGGTTTCCGACAGGCTCTGGGCTACTTCCGAAATATTTACGTTATCGCCGCCGCCCTCAAGCGAGCGGGCGATGAGAGTATAGCGGTTGCGGTTGATGATCAGCTCGCCGATCAGATTCATCAGGTGATCCAGGCGCTCATGATCCACGCGGATAGTGGAGGAACTCTTGTGCGTTTCACCCGCCGGAGCGGCTGACGCGCCGGTTTTGGCGGCAGGCTGGGCTTTCTTGGGCGCGGTCGCCGGTGGGGTGGGCGTGGAGGCTGGCGCAGAGGCCGGTTTGGAAGTCGGCGCGGCAGGCGTTGGCTTATCTTCCACCGCGGGCGCGGGAGCGGGTTGCGGCTTGTCCGCTTCAACCTTGGCCGGGGCCGGGGCGTCGGGAACCGTCTGCGCTTCCGCGATCTCGGGTTTGGAATCCGCTTCCAGAGACGGGGTCTCGGCTTCGGCATCAGCGGCAATCTTGCCTTCGCTCAGAGCTTTTTGCACCATATCGTCAATGATGCCCACTTCCTGACTGAGCAGATCCACCATCAAACCGAAATCAATGCCACTGCGGCGTCCCTGGTCCACGATGCCCGCCGTGCGCTCGGCATAGACCTTGATCTCCGTCTGGCCCACAAAGCTGCAGGCGTTTTTGACGGCGATAAGGCAACGGTATACGGCATCAATGGAATCTTTGTGGCTGCTGTCTTTTTGCAGCGTCGCCAGAGCGGCGTGAATAATTTCAATCTGCTGGCGCACTGTCACCCGAAAGACGTCGGCGTCATCGCCCTCAGAGCCAACCGGAATGATGGTGGGATTGACCACCTCCACCGGCGTGCTTTCAGCGGGCACGGACTCAGCTTCCGGGGCTTCGGCCTGCGCATTGCCGTCTTTGCCTTGCGCGCCGCCGTTCTGGGCTGCCAGCAGTTCTTCAGGCAGAGAAATGGGACCGCCGGCCAGCGCCTGCTGCAATTGCTTGATAACCGGGCTGGTATCAAAAGGCGTGGCCCGTCCGCTGGCAATATCAATTTTCTGCACCAGGCCTTCCATCACGTCCACGACCAGCAGCAGCAGATCGATGAGCTCGTGACTGGGCGTGATTTTGCCCTGTCGCACATTGTTGAGCAGGGTTTCGGCCTCGTGGGTCAGGGCGTTCAGATCATTGTAGCCGATGATGCCGCTGTTGCCCTTCATATTGTGGAAAAAACGGAAAAGATCGTTGACCAGATCGTCCCGGCCGGTGGGGGTTTCTTCCAGTTCCAGCAGACCGTCGTTCAGGCTGGCGATAATTTCATAGGATTCGTCGATAAAATCCTTGAGATGGCCTTCGCCAAAGGCGGTGAGCGCGTACGGCTCGCCGCAGGGCAGGGCGGCGACCCATTCCTTGGTGCTCATGCCCTGATCGGCATCTCCCTTATCCGCCTCTTCTCCCTTCTGGGCCGGCGGCTCAGCCGCCGGGGCGGCTTCAACCTGGTCAACCTGATCCGGCTGATCGGCTTGGGGAACGGCGGGTTCTGCTTCTGCCGGAGCAGCGGGCTCAGGTTCCGGCGCGACCGGCGCGCTTTCACCGGCCATAATGGCGTCGATCTGCGCCATGATGTGCTCGATTTCAACGTCGCCTTCGGCATTGGAGGCTTCGAGATTGTCGATCATCTGGCGCAGGGCGTCCGTGGAGGCCAGGATCACATCCATGATCTCCGAGGTCACCACCATACTGCCTTTGCGCAGTTCGTCCAGGATATTTTCAGATTTATGCGCCAGCTGATTGATCCGGTTCAGACCCAAAAAGCCGGAAGCTCCCTTCAGGGAGTGCATAGGGCGGAAGATATCGTTGAGCAAAGCCAGATTATCCGGAGTTTTTTCAAGCTCCAGCAGATTAGGCTCAATGGTTTCAAGGTGTTCCTTGGCTTCAGCGATAAAATCCGCGAAAAGTTCCGGATCAAAAAATTCCTGGCTCATAACCCATACCTTCGTTTGGCTGAAAGACCAGCAATGCCCCACAGGGAGCACGTACTGTTCTCCTTATCGGCTAGCCAAGAAGCATCTTTATATTTCGGACCATTTTTTCCGGCTGGGCGGGTTTGACCATATAGAGATTGGCGCCCAGACTCATGCCGGTTTGGATGTCCTGCTCCTGACCTTCGGTGGAAAGCACGATGATGGGAATGTCCTTATAGGCATCCTGCGTGCGGATGGTCTTGATGAAGGTGAAGCCGTCCATGCGCGGCATATTGACGTCGGAGACAATCAAGTCCACCGGGTCAAGACTGTACAGTTTTTCAATGGCGTCCAAGCCGTCTTCGGCGGTACTGACCCTGAAGCCTTCGGATTTGAGCACAAAGGCCACCAGGTTGCGGATGGTCTTGGAGTCATCAACGACCATGATGTGTTTCGTCATAATTTCGTTCCTGCCCGTCATCTTGTGGCTATCATGAATAATTCGGCGTATATCCATATATACTAGTAAGTCTTTGCCGCTTTTGCAAGCGGATGTTGATTGTGCATCCGCTTGTATCATCACAAATCAGTCGCGTCAGGTTACAAGAAGTTTTTGTACAATCATATCCGGAGCAAGAATACCGCATACACGATCATTGATATCGGCTATGCCGCATAAAAAATCCGCACTGGCCCCCAACTGAACTTCGGCATTCCAAGTTATTTTGTCTTGTTCAACAGTATGCATGGTCTGCACTTTATCGATAATCAAGCCTAATTGCATTTGCTCAGAGGTGCAGACAATGATGAAGCTCTGTGCCGTATACCGGTAGTCCCCCTCTTGGGTGAGCAGGGCGTCCAAATGGAGCAGGGGGGTCACCCGCCCACGCAGATTGACGACCCCGGCCACAAATGGCGGAGCCAACGGCAGCCTGACCAGGGGCATATACCGCAGCACTTCCTGAATGGCCGCCACGGGTAACAGAAAGGTTTGTCCGCGCACGAGGAAGGAAACCATCTGTATTCGGGCTTCGTCACGTAACCGGGCCTTCAGCGAAATCTGGGGCGCTGCGGCCTGTTCCGCTTCATTGACCGGCAGAGCCGCGTCCGGTTCCAAGACAGGCAGGCCCGCCAAGGCGTCGGCGCCGAGATATTTCTGAACGAAGGCCTGCTCGGCATCGCTCAGCCCGCCCGGCGTCCGACGGGAATCCGGCGTCTCAAAGCACTGGTCGGCAAAATATTCTTCCGGCGTCTTTACCATAAACTGAGCACTTCCTCGGCCAGAGAGTCATAACTAAGCGCGCCTCTGGATTGAGCGTCAATATCATAAATGGTGCAGCCCAGCGCGCTCGCTTCTCGAAAATGCGTATCCACGCCGATAATAGTGGCGAACAGGGCATGCCCCATCTTGCGCCGCATCAAATCCAGCACCCGGGTACAAGCCTTGGCCCTTTTGTCGTACATGGTGGGCACCGCCCGGTAGCGGATGGGACTCGGCAACACCTTGTTCAGCGTGTGCAATGTGTCAAACAGCAGTTTCAAGCCGTGCAGGGCCAAAAAATCGGTCTGAATGGGAATGATCAGCAGATCAGCCGCCACCAGAGCGTTGACCAGCAGAATGCCCACATGCGGTGGGCAGTCCAATACCACAAAGTCATATCTTGTCATCAAAACATGCAAACTGCGGGCCAGAACACTGCCCTTGGCAGTGCGCTCGCGGAAATCCACTTCCAGTTCCGAAAGACGGATGCTGCCGGGGGCGAGGTCCATGCCCTGCAGGGCCGCAGGGTGGATGATGTCCGGCCAGATGTCCGGCCATACCCCGTCTTGCGCCAGGAAAATATCGTACAGGCTGGCGCGCAGTTCCTCAGGGTAAATCTTGGCATGCAAGGTGGCGCAGGCATGCGGATCAAGATCCAGCAGCAACACCTTTTTGCCGCGTCGCGACAGGGCGCTGCCCAACGTCAAGGAAGTGGTGGTTTTGCCCACGCCTCCTTTCTGATTGGCTACAGCCAGGATTTTCGCGCCCATAACTTCATGGCGTCAACTCAGTTTGCGATAGACGATGGTGCCCTTATGATGCTCAAGCTGAAACGCGCGACTGATGTTGTGCAGCGATTCCGAATGACCGATGAGCAACACGCCGTTGGGCTCCAGATTATCATAAAACGCATTGATGACTTTCCGCTTCATCTCATCGTCAAAATAGATGATCACGTTGCGGCAAAAAACGATCTGTGATTTCTCCACCCGGCGCAGCTGTTCCTTGTCGCTCAGGTTGATCTGCCCGAAGGAGACGATATGCTTGAGCGCGGGGTCCACCTTGTAGAGATTGCCTTCTTTGGTGAAGTAGGAGGAAATGATTTCCTTGGGCGTCGTGCGCAAGGCATATTCGTTGTACACGCCGCGCCGCGCCGCGCCCAGAACGGCTTCCGACAGGTCATTGGCCGTGATCTTGATGTCCCAGGTACGGATATCGCTCTTGAGCACTTCGTGCAGAATGATAGCCAGAGTATATGGTTCCTCGCCCGTGGAACAGCCGGCGGACCATATTCTCAGCTTTTTCTGGCCGGATTTCTTACATTGCTCCAGCGTTTCGGCCAGCACGGATTTCTGAAACACTTCCAGCTGCGGCGGATTGCGAAAGAAGCTGGTTTCATTAGTGGTAACCACTTCAAAAAGTTTGTTCAGCTCGGTGCGCCGGTTGGCGTCGAAACGCAGAAAGTTGTAATATTCGTTGTAGCTTTTGAGGTTTAGTTCCTTGATCCGGTTGGAAAGCCGGTTTTCTACAAGGTATTTGCGGTTTTCGGCAATAAATATGCCGCATTGCTGGTAGATGAAATCCCGCAGCAGCACAAATTCCTCATTGGAAATCTGCAAATCCTTACGGAAGGGAGATGCCGCACGGAACGCGGGAACCGTCTGGTCCTGCGACCGGAAAGCGGTGCCGGGTTGCAGCGGCGGGCGCTGCGGGTCCGCAGGCTGCTGGCGGAAGGCGGAGGGGCGCGCGGCGCTCGTGCCGAAGGCTGATGCCGGAGTGGTTCCGTCCGCCTTGACGGCGGGCTTGGCAAAGCTTCGCAGGGGTGGCGCGGTCGGATTCTGCGCGCCGGCGGGCGTCTGACCGGCCGGCCTGAAAGCCGAAAACGGGCGCGCCGCATCCGTTTTGGCGGCCGCCGCGTTTTGTGTCGCGCTTCTGTTGAACAATGAACTCGCGGCTGCGTCGGCAGCCGGAGCGGGTGTTTTGAAGGAGGAACCCGGCTGGCTTTGCCCGGCGCCGGAGAATGCGGAAGGCTGCCTGGGCTTGTAGAGCGACGTGGGACGTTCCGTAGCGCCTGGGGCGGGCTGCGCGGGCTTGTCGGTTGACGGCGTCTGGGAATCCGTTTCGCCGCTCTTGAGCTGGGAAGTCTTTGGGAAAAGTGTGGGAGGGGTCGCCATAGTTACTCCTGTTCCGCCTGGATGGCGGCCACGGCATCAGCCGCCGCGTGCTGGATTTCAGGATCTTCATGATCCATCATGCCCAGCAGCACGCTGAAAGCGACATTGCCGCCGATCCTGCCCAGCGCTTCAATGATCTTAAATGCGACCATGGGGCTCGCGTGTTCTAGCATTTGCGCCAGGGTGGGCACGGCTTCGGCGTTTTTATTCACGCCCAGAGCTTCGATGGCGCGAATCCGCACCCATTCGTTCTCATCCCTGAGGGCCGTGACCAAATGCGGCATAACAGCCGAGGTGCCGATCTGCCCCAGAAGGTCCACCAGGGCCACGCGCACGTCCTTGTCTTCGTCAAACAGACGGGGCAGCAGCCGGGGCAGATAGCGCTCCGCCACGCCGCCCAGATTCAGAAAAGCCTCTACAGCCACGCGGCGGATGGCGGGGTCTTCGTCTTCCAGGGCTTCGGTAATTTCCGTGAGATTTTCGGTGACGCTGTAACGGCCCAGCGCATACACCGCCATCATGCGCTGCATGGCGTCATCGCTGCGGAACCGCTCTTTGAACCGGGCGTTCAGGTTGGCGCTGTGCAAATTGATGCAGGCCTCCAGCGCCATTTCCTTCACGTCCACATAGCGGTGGTCGAGCTGGCTGAACACCACATCTTCCACATCCGGGCAGGTATGCTGATTGCCGAAAAAGACCAGGGCGCTTTTGAGCACCTCCGCGTCATCGCATTCGTCGATGATGGAAAGGAAGAAAGGCATATCGTCGCAGCTGCCCAACTGGGCCACTTCCGCCACAGCGGCGCGCTGCAGCTCACGGCTCACCCGCCAGAACAGATTTTTGATTTCCTCCACCGGACGGTGATCGTCCATAAGCTGGCAGGCTTCCATGGCGATCATGGTACGGCTTTCGTCCTCGCTGCGCAGGGCGTCGCGCACAATGTCATTATATCCGATGGAAGCGATGGCCCGGATGGCGGCCTCATACAGCTCGGCCTTGCGCTCCGGATCCAGACCCGTGGCCAGATCCAGAATGGCGCTGCTGGCTTCTTCCTTGCCGATGGCGCTGAGGCCCTGCAGGGCCGCCATCTGAATCTCCTCGTCATTGTCGGAAAGAGCGTCCAGCAGATAGGCGCGCAGTCGCTCCTGCGACTTGGCAGCCAGCAGGGAAAGCGAGCGGCCGCTCAAAATCTGCACAATGGCCTTGACTATCTTGTGGCGCAGCACCACGCTGACGTTTTCCAGCGAGTTGAACAGCAGAGGAATGGTCTTGATGTCGCCCAGGCCGCCCAGCGCGTCGATAATCGCCGAGCTGACCAGCATGGAGGATTGCGGCAGCAACTGCACCAGGGCATTGATGGCTGACGGATCTTTGATTTTAGCCAGGGCCTCCACCACGGCGAACTGCACCCATTCTTCGTCGTGCATCGCCTGGCAGAGGTCGTTCACGGATTCGGGAAAAGCAAGATTACCCAGGCTGACGGCCGCCTGATAACGGACATTGACTTCCGGATCCTTGAGCAGGGCGTCGCCCAGCAGCAGAGCGGACTGGTGGCTGAGGCAATAGCCCAGAATGTCCGCGATGAAAATGCGCAGATCCGGATCGTCGTCGCGGAGATAGGGCTGCATGCTCTCAATGCTGTCCACCCCTATCTCACGCAGGATGTCCATGGCCACATTGCGCACCGGCGCTTCGTCACTGCGCAGCAAGGGCAGCAGTTCCACGATGGATTGAGCGCCGCGGATTTTGCGCAGGCCGTATTCCGCGGCTTCCTGCACGCCGATATTTTCGCTTTTGATCCGTTCACAGAGCAAGGGCACGGCCTCTTTCAGGCCCATGTCGCCCGCGCTGAACGCCGCGCTGCGCACGACATCGTTGTCACCGGATTGAAGGGCTTCAAGAATCTGCGCCGCGCTGTATTGTGAATTTTCCATGCTCATAATGGTATTATCCTGGTGAAATGCTACAGGTCAGCCTCTGACCGTTGTGATGATGGCCTGGGCTATTTCGTCGGCATCCAGAATCAGATTGGCGAGTTTTGCGTCTACCACGGCCTTGGGCATGCCATAAACCACGCAAGAGGCCTCATTTTGAGCGATGAGGCAACCACCCTTTTCTTTGAGAACACGGGCTCCGTCGCAACCGTCGGAACCCATGCCCGTGAGCATGACCCCCAAGGTGCGCCGCCCCATGCTGCGTCCCGCCGTTTCCATAAGCACATTGACTGTGGGCTTGTACAGCGCGTCACGCGGTTCATCAGTCACGGCCACCTCGGGCAGAGGACCGCGCATACGCACGCCGATATGCTTGCCGCCGGGACAGACATAGGCATGGCCGTTTTTGAATTTGTCGCCATTGACCGCCTCGGAAACCGAAATCTTGCACACGCTGTCCAGACGCTTGGCAAACGGGCCGGTAAAGGTGGCCGGCATATGCTGAGCGATCAGAATGCAGGCCGGAAGATCGGCGGGCAAAGCGGAAAGCACCTTTTGCACCACCGGCGGCCCGCCTGTGGAAACGCCGATGACGACCAGATCGCGCGGACCGGGACAGGGGGTTTGCACATAATCCGCCGGCTGAGAAGGCTGACTGCGGTGGGCGAGTGGTTGCACGATATGATTGATGCGGCGGTATTTCAGCTTGACGATGGTTTTTTTACGGGCAATGGCCTTGACCTTGCGGCGCAGTTCATCGCCGAAACAGTCGCGGTCGTTGCTCATGGTTTTAAGAATAAAATCCAGCGCGCCATATTCCATGGCTTTAAGCGTGCTTTCTGCACCGCTTTCCGTGAGTGAACTGACCATCAGCACCGGCATGGGATGTGTTTTCATGAGATTCTGAAGGGTAGCCAAGCCGTCGAGGCGCGGCATTTCCACATCCAGGGTCATAACATCGGCATCCAGCTCCACGGCTTTTTTCAGAGCATCCTGCCCGTCACGCGCCGTGCCGGCCACTTTGATATCCGGGTCCTGCTCCAGGAGAGAAACCAGGGCATGGCGCATGAAAGTTGAATCATCCACAACAAGGACACGGATCATAGAAACGCTCACTCCGGAATAAATTTTCCCGCGTTCAGAGAATTGTTCCGGTATGCTACGCCAGGCAAGATGATTTGACAAACAAAAAAAAGCCTTGCCAAATATACGAGGTTAGCATAGAGTGCCTTTCTCAACGGGATGTGGCTCAGCTTGGCTAGAGCGCAGCGTTCGGGACGCTGAGGCCGCGCGTTCAAATCGCGCCATCCCGACCAGGAAATTCAGGGCTTGCGTGACCGCGCAAGCCCTTTTCCATGATGGCCGTTCAGCACTTCCGACGGCCCCGCCTCAACGGTTCATACCGTCCTGTTCCTGCCAGGCCGCCAGCGTGCTGGAAATATATTCGCAGATGGCGGCGTGCTCTTCCTTGCCCTGGCCCCGGACGCGCATGGGCCGCGCGAAACGGTAGCGCACGGCCATGCCGGCTTTGACCGGTCCCAGTTCCTTGATTTTTTTGCCCTGGCCCCAGGCATCCGTCTTGAGAGCCACGGGCACAATGGGCACGCCCGCCTTCCGGGCCAGTTTGACGCCGATGCTGTTGAAATGGCGCGCGTCAAACACGCTGGAGCGTGTGCTCTGGGGAAAGACGATGATGGAAATGCCTTTTCTGAGGCGTTCCACGCCGCCGTCCAATACGGCGGAGAGATCTTCGCGGGGATTGACCCGGCCCACCACAATAGGGTCGCGCGAGCGCATCACCGCGCCAAAAAAAGGCATGGTGGTCAGGCTCTTCTTGACCACAAAGGTCACGGGCCTGCGCGGGCGGATCATGCCCGGCAGCATGAAGGTCTCCAAGGTGCTCATGTGGTTGGCCACAAAGAGGCAGGGACCGTCCTCGGCGGTAATGGCGTCCATGCCCTCCACTTCAATGGGGCAGCCCATGCGCTCCATAAGATCCGCCGTCCAGATGCTGGCGTAGACCCACGCGGCGTCGTCGCACAGTCCGCGCGCGGCCCGGCGGCAGAGCCAGCGCACCGGCCCGAGAAAAAGACGGCTGTAGAAGGAAAGCGAGGGCAACATCCGGCTGAATACGCCCGCCTGGATTCCGGGGCTGCGATAGGTGTCGCCGGTGAGGAATTTTTCAAGAAAAACGCCGTCAATATGCTGGGGAATCATCACTGATCATCCGTTTTTTTGATTTTATGGATTTTGCGCCACCACTGCGAGAGCCGCGGTTCCTCACCATTGTCGCGCGGCTGGTAAAAACGCCTGCCTTCCAGCTCGGGCGGCAGATAGGACTGTTCCACCCAGGAATCAGGATAATTGTGCGGATATTTGTATTCCTTGCCGTAGCCCCACTCCTTCTGCAATTGCGTTGAAGGATTGCGCAGATGCAGGGGCACGGCGCGCGCGCCGTTAAGTTTCACCTCGCGCACGGCATTGAGATAGGCCGCGTAAGAGGCGTTGCTTTTGCGGGCCAGGGCCAGATAGACCACCGTTTCGGCCAAAGGAATAAAGCCCTCGGGCATGCCTACGAACTCCACAGCCTGCTGGCAGGACACGGCCAGGGGCAGGGCGTTCGGATCGGCCAACCCCACGTCCTCTGAAGCGGAAAGGATCAGGCGGCGGCAGACGAAGCGCGGATCTTCGCCGCCTTCCAGCAGGCAGGCCAGATAATAGAGGGCCGCGTCCACGTCGCTGCCGCGAATGGACTTGATCAGGGCCGAGGCCAGTTCGTAATGACTGTCGCCGTCCTTGTCGTGGCGGACCAGCACTTCGGGCAGAGCCGTCTTGATCTGCTCCAGATTCCGCTTGTCCTCGGGCAGCGCGGCCGCATATTCCACCAGATTGAGCAGGCTGCGGGCGTCGCCGTGGGCCACACCCGCCAGCAGGTCCAGCACTTCGTCGTCCAGCCGCACCTGAAGATCCTGCGCGCCGCGCCGCGCCAACTGCATCAGCTCGGAGCGGCCCAGAGGACGCAGGCGCAGCACATGTAGCCGCGAGAGGAGCTGGCGGGTGACGCTGAAGGACGGATTTTCCGTGGTAGTGGCCAGCAGGGTCAACTCGCCGGATTCCACCAGGGGCAGAAAAAAATCCTGCTGGGCCTTGGAAAAACGGTGCAGTTCATCCAGCACCAGAATCTCCACCCCGGCCAGGGAGCGGCGCAAATGTTGCAGACCCGCTTCCGGCGCACTGAGGCGCAGGTATTTTTTACCAGTGGATTTGGCCAGCAGCAAAGCCAGTGTGGACTTGCCGCAACCGGGCGGGCCGAAAAAAAGCAGGCTGGGCAGGCGCTTGGCCTGCATCAGCGAACGCAGACGGTCCGTCAGATGAGTCTGGCCCAGAAATTGCGCCACGTCGTCCGGGCGCATGCGTTCCGGCAGGGGCTTGCTGATGGCCATGCTCAGCCCTCCGCGCGTTCCGCGCCCCGGCCCGGCAACTGCGAGGCCCACCAATGGATGCCCAGACAGAGGGTGGCCGCCGTTTCACAACGCAGGACCCGGGCTCCCAGGCTGACCGCAGCAAAGCCCGCCGTGTGCAGAATATCCAGCTCCCGCGCTGAAAAACCGCCCTCGGGCCCGATGACATAGACGGAGAGGCCCGGCCTGCCCGCCAGATCCGGCGTGAGCATGGGGACGTTTTCCTGCATTTCCCAAGGCAGAATGCGCTGGTCGGCGGTGCGGGAAAGCTCGGCAAGCTCGTCCGCGCCGCTGCTCAGGACGCGCACTTCCGGCAGCCAGGGATTTCCGCTTTGCTTGGCTCCGGCGATCATCTGCCCCAGGCAGGACTCACGCGCGCCGGCCGGCAATTTGCCCTGACTGTGGTCGCCCTGCCAGAGCCAGACGGCATGCGCGCCCAGCTCCACGGCTTTTTCCATAAAAAAGCCACGCCGCACGGCCTTGCTGAAGGCCAGAGCCATCACGGCCAGGGACACGGGCCGGGGTGTAAAAGATTCGTCCAGGCATTCCAGACGCGCGTTTTTTTTTCCTGCCGCGCGGATGACAAAGCGGCCTGTGCGGCCTTGGCCGTCCAGCAGGCCCACTTCATCGCCCGGCCCAAGACGAAGTACCTGACCCAGATGTTTGGCCTCCTGGCCCTCCAGGGCAACTTCGTACCCCCAAGCCTCGGGCGGAAGATAGAAAAAAGGTCCGCTCATGCCACAACCGTTTCCTTCATCAGCTTGCTTTCCGTGCCGAGACGCGCCTTACGCACGGCTTTGAAGCCGTCCTGCAGAGAAACCAACCTGCCGTAATTTTTGCGTATCTCCAGCCCGGCCTTGGTCAGCGCGCCTTCGGGCACGTCCAGATAATTGCGCCGCAAATACCGGTCACGCAGAATTTTTTCCACACACTCAATGATATCATCCACCAGGGCCGGGAAGAAGTTGACGATCTCAAACTTGAGTTCATTAAGCAGGTCCACGGCCTCACGCATCATCTGCCGGTAGGTAATGCGCGCGCCCTTGAAGGTGCGCTGGCAGATATCCTCCAGGATGCGCACCCGGCGGGCCTGCTGGATATAGCTGAAGCGCGTGCATACCTCCTGGTACAGATCGCGCATGCTGTCGAAAGTTTCGGCATTGTCCGGCTCGAAAAGATATCCAGACAGCACCTTGCTGACATTGGCGAAAAACTCATCACTGTAGCTGATCATCCGGCGCTGATGCTTGGTCAGCCAGGTGTATAGAAACTTGAGGCGCTTTTCGTCCGTATCGGTATTCTCCACCACCTCGGTGCGCTTATAAACGATGCGGCCCGTGAATTCGCCCCGGACGATGTCGTTGAGGCGCAAAAACATATTGCTGGCGTCCTTGATGATGTTCAGGCCGCGCAGAGGTTCGCCGGTGAGCGGATGCAGCACTTCCTGTTCGACCACGGAAAGGGCGCGGTCCTGGCGCACGTTGCTGGAGTCGAAACGGTGCTGGCGGTAGGTGATCCGCATGATGACCACGCGCCGGGACTTGTCCAGAAAAAAACCGTCCCGGTCGATGATGTCCAGGGCTTCTTCCTGGTCCTCGTCCACGGCCACCAGGGCGATTTTTTCCAGCAGGGGGTAGCGCCGGTTTTCGCCGTTGGAAAGGTAGGTGGTCAACGTGCGGTCGGTCTGGCCCATGACGCGCAACAGGAAGCGCTCGCCCATCTTGTGCAGCTTGCGGGCGAAAAGCGCGCTGGAGGTGCGCCGCTCGGACACGATGGGAAAGCCGTACAGTTCCATGAGGTACTGATAGACAAACATCCGGTTGCGTTCGTACATATCGCTGTCGCCGTAGACGAATTTGCCGATACGGATGCCGAAGCGCTTGAGCTCGCTGTCGATGTCGGAAGGGAAGGAGGCGAACACTCCGGCCAGATGGAAAAGCTTGTCCGCATCCCAGGCCAGAACCTGGGCTCTGTCCATATTCAGCAGATAGGGCATCAGGGATGGATAGTTGTCCAGCAGCACTGTGTCCACATAGCGGAACTGCTGGCGGAAAATATCCTGATGGATGCGCGGCAGGCGCGAAGCCAGGGTCTGAACGTTCTGGCCGATGACCTGATTTTCCAGAGGGCAGCAGGCGCCGTCGGCCTCGGTGATGACCGGGTGGAGTTTGTCGAACTGGAAAATCTCGGAAAAGTAGTCCAGCTGGCGGGCAAAGGCCACCAGGGCGAAGCCCGGCAGATCCTTGTACTCGAACATATCGTTGTCAAAGGAGGGCAGCAGTTCGCGGCCTTCCACCAGCGGATAGTTTTTGTTCTCCTGATAGGGCTTGGCCAGGCAAAAGCGGATGTGCACCGCGTCCAGAAAGCGCTTGAGCGCGCCCAGCTCGCTGACGGCAACAGGTTCGGACAACGTCGCGGCATCTCGCCAGGGCAGCCCGTCTTTGCTGAAAACCTCTTGCCATTTCATCATCCACAAATCCTGATAACAATTTTTTTTATTTTTTTAACCTTTTTTCTAAAATATTTCCAGTACTCCCGGCATGGCTTTGAAGATTTTCCATTGCCGTTCAGCCTAACGAGACAAGGACAGCGACAGGCGCGAAAGCAGTTGCGACGCCGGAAACGCTTTGCTACAACAAGTCAGCGCATGCGATCCTTTGTCCCAACCGCCGCGCCCCGTCACCTTCAACCCCACGCGCTATGACCGCAAATTCTCTTGAGAAACATATTCTGAGCATTGTTTGCAGCGTTTTTGACGCTTATTCGGCCGTGCTGTTTCTGCCTGACGAGGAAGGCGAGGCCCATCATCTGTCCGCGGCCTTCAGCCTGGGCGACAAGATTTCTCCCGATATCGCCATTCTGCCGGGCAGAGGGCTGGTGGGCTGGATCATCCGCAACCGCCAGCCCCTGCTGGTGCCCAATTTCGATCAGCGGCAGAGCAATCTGGGCTATTACGAGGACGGCGAGGAAGCCAGCATCAAGGCCTTCATGGGCTGTCCGGTGCCCACTGGCGGCGCGTTGTGCGTGGACAGCAAACGGCAGTATTCTTTTTCCGACAAGGATCACAAAATACTCCAGCTCTTCGCGGAACTGATTTCCCGCCAGCAGGGCAGCAAAGGCCGCCAGGAACTGGCCGGGGATATTCCGCGTTATTTCACGGAACTGGGCGTTATTCAGGACTTGCGCTTCCGCTACAAGCGCTGGCCGCAGTTTTTGCAGAATTATCTGCGCACCATGGCCGACGCCACGGGTTTTGACTACTGCGCCTTCGCTTCGGTGGACGCGCCCGGCGAAACCTACTGTGTGGAATGCGAGTCGGCCCGTCTGCTGCTGATGGACGGCGAACCGCTGATTCTGCCCATGGGTAGCGGCATCACCGGCTGGGTCTTCCGCAACGACCAGCCTGTGGTGGCCGAAGGCGTGGAAGGCGCTCCGGCTTCGGTGCTGTTCGGCAAGCTGCCGGACATGCCTGATTTTCAGGCCGCCATGTGCATGCCGGTGATGGTCAATAAAAGCACGCGCGGCGTGCTTTGTCTGGCGCACACCAGTCCCCGCCAGATCGACGAGAGCATGCGCAGCTTCGTACGCCAGGCTGTGGATCATCTGGCGCTTTTCCTGGAAAATCTGTACCTCAAAACCCGGCTGCGGACCATGCTGCCCAAGGCCAGAGTGCACAGCGACGGCCCGCAAGCCTATGATCCGGACACCGCGCCCATGCCGCCCGGCAAAGAACTGTAACCATGTTTCTGCAGCGTTTTTTTCGTTTTTTTTCCAAAGACATAGCCATGGATCTGGGCACGGCCAACACCCTGCTCTATACCAGATCCCACGGCATTGTGATCAATGAGCCTTCAGTGGTGGCCATTGATACCCAGAAAAACGCCGTGCTGGCCGTGGGCGCCGGAGCCAAGGAATTTCTGGGCCGCACGCCCAGGCGTATCCGCGCCATCCGCCCCATGAAGGACGGCGTCATCGCGGATTTCGACGTCACCCGCGAAATGATCGCCTATTTCGTGCGCAAGGCCATCGACGGCCTGCGTCTGGTCAAGCCCTCCATGGTCATCTGCATTCCTACGGGCATCACCCAGGTGGAAAAAAAGGCCGTCATTGATTCCGCCCTGCTGGCCGGCGCGGCTGACGTGGGGCTGGTGGAGGAGCCCATGGCCGCGGCCATCGGCGCCGATCTGCCCATCCATGAGCCGCTGGGCAACCTGGTGCTGGACATTGGCGGGGGCACTAGCGAGGTGGCAGTCATTTCTCTGGCGGGCATCGCCAACGCCCAGTCCATCCGCGTGGCCGGCGACGCCATGAATCTGGCCGTGCAGCGCTATATGCGCGACGTCTTCCGCATGGAGTTGGGCGAGAACACGGCGGAAAACGTCAAAAAAATTCTGGGTTCAGCCATGCCCCAGCCCAATGCCCCGTCTCTGGAGGTTTCCGGCAAGGATCTGGTGCAGGGTACGCCCAAAGTGGTGACCGTGAGCGAGGGACACATCCGCGAGGCCTTGCGTGAGCCCATACAGGCCATTCTTGAGACTGTGCTGCGCGCTCTGGAAAAAACGCCGCCCGAGCTTTCCGCCGATATTTACCGCAACGGCATGCTCATGGCCGGCGGCGGTTCGCTGCTCAAGGGTCTGGATCAGTTCATCGCCCGTGAAACCCGCCTCAAGGTCTTTGTGGACAAAGATCCGCTGACCACGGTTCTGCGCGGCACAGCCAAAGCCATGCTTGACCGCCGGGCCTATCAGGCTGTTTTCATCAACTGACAAGGTTGTGCCATGTTTCAGGCTGCGTCCATCTTATGCGAGTGCGTGGACATCGTGCGCCGGAGCGGCGAAATCATCCGCGCGCATTGGTCCGGGCCGCGCCGTGTGCGGCACAAGGGCAGTATTGATCTGGTGACGGAAACGGATCTGGCGGTGGAGGCTTTTCTCAAGGAAAAGCTGGCTGCCCTGTTGCCCGGGGCGGCTTTCATGGCTGAGGAGAGCAGCGCGGCGGACCGGGATCCCGGCGCGCTCTGCTGGATCATCGACCCGGTGGACGGCACCACCAACTTCGTGCATCGCATCCCGCAGGTGGGCACTTCCGTGGCGCTCTGGCAGGAAGGGCAGGTCACCCTGGGCATCGTTAACGTGCCCATGCTTGACGAATGTTTCTGGGCCGCGCGCGGACAGGGGGCCTTTTGCAACAACAGGTCCATTGCCGTATCCGGAGCCGACACGCTCACCGAGGCGCTGGTGGGCACGGGTTTTCCCTATGACGTGGCGGAACGCCTGCCCGAAGTGCTGGAGCGGCTCGCGGCCGTCCTGCCCGTGAGCCAGGGGCTGCGGCGCATCGGAGCCGCGTCGGTGGATCTGGCGTATCTGGCCTGCGGGCGTCTGGACGCTTTTTACGAGGCGGGACTGAAACCCTGGGATCTGGCTGCGGGCTGGCTTCTGGTGGAGGAAGCGGGCGGCCGGGTCAGCAACCTGCGCAATGAAAGCCTGCACTTCGGTGAAGCGCTGCTGGCGAGCAACGGCCGCCTGCACAAGGCCATGACGGCCCTGTTGGCGGAAACGGCCTGAATCCGTTTCCGGCGTTCTCCGGTTCAGCGTGGACGCACATAACCGCCCTGCACGGCCACCCGCATGAAAGGGGAGAGCAGATCATCGAAATGCGCGCGCAGGCCTTTGAGTTCATCGTAATCCAGCAGCATGTTCCGGTCCGGATCCAGGGCCTTTTGCGCGGCCAGGGCGGCGGGCAGACGGGCTTCAAACAGGGCCACAAAGGCCTGACGGCTTTCCGGGCAGGGAGGACAAAAGCCCAGGGACAACAGACGGCCGCCTTCCTCGCGCCAGTCCTCGCGCAGCATGGCGCGGGCCCGCGCCTCAAAGGCCTGTCCCGCCCTGACCAGGGCAAATGATGAAAAGCCCCAGCCGCGCCCCGCGCGAAAGGTCAGTAACGCCCGGCCTGCGCTGTCGCGGATCAGCAGGGCGACGGCGCGATGGCGCAGGCGCTGGCGCAGCACATCCTTTTCGGCCATGACGCAGAGTGGGGTGTTGCGTTCGTCCACCACCTCCAGAAACAAGGCGGCGTTTTTCAAGCCCGGATAAAGGTTTTGTTTCATGTACGGATCCGTTTCCATTGCAGCTTCCTCAACGCCGCTTTTTCAGCGTCTTGACGCGCGTCACGCCACGAGCATGCACGCGCTTGAGCGGCGCTGTTTTTCCCTGCCCTGGTCCGAAGCGCAGTGCCGCGCGGCCTTTGCACAGCCGGCCTTCGCGGCTTTTGGCCTTTTTCGGGGGCCGGAACTGCTGGCCTATATTTCCGTATACCATACCCTTGATGAACTGGAAATACTCAACCTGGCCGTGGTTCCTGAAGAGCGTCGCAAAGGCTTCGGACGCCGCATCCTGAACGCGGCCTTGCATGTGGCCCGTAAAATGGGTATGCAGAAAGTCTTGCTTGAGGTGCGGGTGGGCAACCACGCGGCCATTGCCCTCTACCGGAGCAGCGGTTTCCGCCAGGTCGGCGTGCGCCCCCGCTATTATACGGACAGCGGCGAAGACGCGCTGATTTACGTTTGTTCCCTGCAAGAATGATCCCCAGCCAAAGGTGCTGTTATGCAAAAAATTATTGCCGCCAACTGGAAGATGTATAAAACGCGCCCTGAAGCCGCGCAAACCGCCGCCGAATTGGCGCTGGCCCTGCCCGACGGCACGCCGCATGGCCGTTTGGTGCTGGTTTTCCCGCCGTTCACGGCCGTTGATGCGGTGGCGGAGGCTTTTACCGGCAAAAAGAACCTGGCGGTGGGCGGGCAGAATTTTTATCCCGCCGCGCAGGGAGCTTTTACCGGAGAAATTTCGACGGGCATGCTGAATGATGCGGGCGCGACCTGGGTTCTGGTCGGCCATTCCGAGCGTCGCCATGTCTTCAGCGAAAGCGACGAGCTGATAGCCCGCAAGACCGCCTTTGCCCTGGCGCAGGGCTTCAAGGTTATGCTCTGCGTGGGCGAAATGCTGCATGAGCGTGAAGCCGGGCAGCTCAGGGACGTGCTGTCCCGCCAGCTTTCCACAGCTCTGGAGCCGCTGCCCGAAGCCCTGCGCGGGACTTTGGCCGGGCGGCTGGCTGTAGCCTATGAGCCTGTCTGGGCCATCGGCACGGGCAAGGTGGCCGGTCCGGTGGAGGTACAGGAGGCGCACGCGGCCCTGCGCGCGCTGCTTGCAGACATGCTGGGCGAAACCGCCGCTGAACTGCCCATTCTGTACGGCGGCAGCGTCAAACCGACCAACGCCTCCGCCCTGGTCGGACTTGACAATGTGGACGGTCTTCTGGTAGGAGGCGCTTCTTTAGAGGCGCAAAGTTTTCTACAGATTATCGGATCGTAGTAAACGCCCGTCCCTGTCTGCCCGCTCCGCGGATGAGGCAGAGGACGAGTGCGTTTTGGCCGGCTTCGCCGATTGACGGCGGAGCGCCCGCAACAGCCGGGTCTTGTGCCGCGATTTTGTGCAAGGCGGGATCGGCTTATCCTTTTTTGGCGCGCCGCCGGGCTGTGCCGGGCGGTGAGGAGGAATTCGTGCAGACTCTTATTCTTACGCTGCATATTATTGTGTGCGTATTGCTGGTCATTCTGGTCCTGCTTCAGGCGGGCAAGGAAGGCATGGGCGTCATTTTCGGCGGCGGCAACACTTCGGTGTTCGGCAGCGGCGGCGCGGGCGGCATTCTGGCCAAGCTCACCACGCTGATGGCCGTCATCTTCGTGATTACCTCCCTGAGCTATACCTATGTGACGAGTTCCCGTCCCAGCAGCGAGTCCACCATTCTGAACGTCAAAATTGAAGAACCCGCCGCTTCGGTTCCGGCACCCGCGGTTCCCGCGCCTGCGCAGGATCCGAAGGCCGGTCAGACCGCTCCCGCGCCGCAGCAGCCCGCCGCGACGCCGGGTGCGGAAACCCCGGCCGACGCGCCGAAGGCGCCATAGCTTTTTCTCAGTCGACTTTTGTTGAGCCGCGGCATTGCCGCGGCTTTTTTTACCACCACGAAAATCCGTCCGGTTATAGCGCCATGTCCGACAATGATGCTTTTGCTGAAAACCCGTTCCGAGCCCTGAATCTCAAATCCTTCCCTGACAAAAAAAAGAACGCCGCAGCGGAATCCGTGCTGCGACGGGAGAAAAGGCGAGGAAAACAGTGTGGTTCCACCGCAATGCCTGATGCGGAAGATGCCGCGTTGGATCCCGAAGACGCCGCGCTTTTTCTGTGGGCCATGAGCCGTGTCCAACAAGGCGCGGGGAAACGAAAAGACCGTGCGCGCGGTTTTCGCCTGGAAGAGCAGTGCCATTTGCCCGGAGCCGGGGAACGTAAAAAAAAGCGTGCTGCGGGACAAGCCGCCGGACAGGAAAGCGCGGGAAAGAAAAACATGTCCTTGTCCGTCGGCGACGCGAAAAAGAGCGCGGAGTCTCCGCAACGGGACGAGGCGCTGTTGTTCGCACGTCACGAGGGAGGCGATGGCCCTGATGACGCCGAAACAGCAGCCTTTTTGCGGGCTATGGGAGAGGTGCGCCCGTTACAGGCGCGAGGGCGTGAAGTCAGTCCGGAACCGCAGCCCGGCACGCCGCCGCCTCAGGGAGAACTGAGCCTGCAGGATTTCATGGACGGCAAGCTGGAGTTCGCTCTCTCCTTTACGGACGAATATCTGGAAGGCCATGTGGTGGGTCTGGACCAAATGATCATGAATAAATTGCGCGCCGGCGGCCTGAGCCCCGAGGCGCATCTCGACCTGCACGGCCTCAATGCCGTACAGGCCTTTGAAGCCTTGCGCGGCTTTATGCGCAGCTGCTGGTACAAGGGACTGCGCACTGTGCTGGTGGTGCCGGGGCGGGGCCGCAATTCGCCCGACGGCATGGGCGTGCTGCGGGAAAAACTGCAAAGCTGGCTGACCCAGGATCCCTTCAAGCGCGTGGTGCTGGCCTTTTGCACGGCCCAGCCCCATGACGGCGGGCCGGGTAGCGTCTATGTGCTATTGCGCAAGTACCGCAAAAAAGGCCGTATTTACTGGGAGCGCATGCCCGCGGACGCGGACCTATATTAGAGCCTGTTGGAATCATGCCGTTTTGCCCGCCGGCTGCGCCGGATTTCACCTGCTTTTCCGATCGGGCGCAGATATCTGCTTCCTCATCCGTAAGCAGCTTCACTGCAACGGCCGAGACAAAAGTACGCTCCCTCAATGCAGGTGTATCTTCCTTGCAGACGAACAAAACCCTATAGTGTTGAACCGTTAGCCCCTCTCAATGAGCTTTGTCCAGAGCGCTCAGACGCTCCAGCAGCCGCGCGTAATAGGGATCGTCCTGCTCAATGCGGATGGAGCGCTGGTGGCGCATCCGGGCGCGCTGGATCATAAAGCGCAGCTTCTGCATCTGGCGGACGCGCTCCCGCTCGTCCTCGCACCGTTCCAGAAGATCCACAAGACGGTTGATTTCCTTGCGTTCGGCCAGTTCCGGCGGCAGACAGCCCGCATTGCGCAAAATTTTGTAAGCCATGCGCAATTCTTCGGGTACATGACTCATATCTTCCAGTTCCAGAGGTCGGCCACGGCCGGGGAGATCGTCGAATTCTCCCTTGGCCTGCGCCTCTTCAATGCGCTTTTCGGCAATAAACTGGATGACGGACCAGGGATTGGCGTCGCTCATGCTTCTTCGACCTGTGCCTCTTCGCTGTCGCCGTCAGGTTCCGTACCCCAAAGCCGCTTCCATTCCATCAGAAGCTTGAGCGCGTCCAGCGGGCTGAGCGTCTCGGGCGCGAGATCGCGCAGCAGACGGACCAGAGGATGCTCCGCCGCAGGCGGTGCGGCGTTGATTTCCGGCAGCGCGTCCGTAGCGGCGTCATTGCTGTTGCCCTGCGGCAAGTCCAGACCCGGCAGAGGCATGGATGCCACTGCCACGGCTTTTCGCGCGCCTTCGCGCCCCCGTTCCAGACCGGCCAGAATAGCTCTGGCCCGCTGCACCACGGGAACAGGCACACCGGCCAAGCGCGCCACTTCCACGCCGTAGCTCCGGTCTGAAGGACCGGGCACCAGCTTGTGCAGAAAAAGAATGTCGTTATTGTACTCACGGATGGCGATATTCATGGTGAAGACGCCGGGAATGCGTCCCTCCAAGGCCGTGAGTTCGTGGTAATGCGTGGCAAAAAGCGTGCGCAACTCGCCGCCCGCGCGCCGGGCGAGGTCTTCCACCACGGCCCAGGCCAGGGCCACCCCGTCATAGGTGCTGGTGCCGCGCCCGATCTCGTCCAGGATGACCAGACTACGCCGGGTGGCCTGGCGCAGAATACGCGCGGTTTCCATCATTTCCACCATAAAGGTGCTCTGTCCCTGAGCCAGATTGTCCGAAGCGCCCACGCGGGAGAAGAGCCGGTCCACCAGCCCCAGCGTGGCTTCGGCCGCAGGCACCATGGAGCCCATCTGAGCCAGCAGGCAAATAATGGCCACCTGACGCAGCACTGTGGATTTGCCCGCCATATTGGGACCGGTGAGCAGGCAGAGGCGGCGCTTCTGGTCCAGGCGGAAATTGTTGGGCACAAAATTGGCGCTGCCCATCATGGCTTCCACCACCGGATGTCGGCCCTCGCGAATGTCCAGATGCGCGTCGTCTGTAAGCCGGGGGCGGCACCAGTTGTTCTGGCGTCCCACGTGGGCGAGGCTTTGCCAATAATCCAGCTGGGCCACCAGATCCGCCATATGCACAATGCGTTCACGCTGGCGGGCCATGTGCTCGCGTAGATCCTGAAACATCTTGTATTCCAGGCTCTTGCGCTTATCCGCAGCGGAAAGCAGCTCTTCTTCCAGTTCCTTGAGCGCCACGGTGGTGAAGCGTTCGGCATTGGCCAGAGTCTGCCGACGGATGAAATGCTCAGGCATGGGACCGGAATGGGACGCGCGCGTCACCTCATAATAATAGCCGAACACGCGGTTATAGCCCATCTTCAGCTTTGAAATGCCGGTTCGCCGCTGCTCTTCTTCAAGTAATTCCTGAAGTTTTTGCTCGCCGTGCTCCACCAGGTCCAACAGTTTGTCCAGTTCGGCATTGTAGCCGCTTTTGAACAGGCCGCCGTCAGTGATCACGGAGGGGGGGCTGTCGACCAGAGCGGCACTCAGCAGCGCGGCGCAATCCTCAAGGTGATCCCAGGTTTTGACGATCCGGCAGAGGCTTTGCGGCAGTTCATGGCCCAAAGCCTGCGCTTCGGTGGCGTAGCCCGAGTCTGAATTTTTAATCAGAGCCGCGTAGACGCCGGGCAGGGCGGCAAGACTGTTGCGCAGGGCGATGAAGTCGCGCGGCCCGCCGCGATTGAGGCTGATTCGGGTGGAGAGGCGCTCCAGATCATACACCTCGCGCAGGCTCTCCCGCAATGCGGCGCGACGCCGGTCGTCGTCATGAAAAAAGGCCACGGCTTCCTGAATCTGGGCGATAGGTCCGGCTTCCCGCCAGGGATGGCGGAGCATATCCTCCAGAAAGCGCCCGCCCATGGGCGTCATGGTGTCGTCCAGCACATGCCGCAATGTGCCTTTGCCCTTGCGCCCGTTAAGACGGGTGAAGATCTCCAGGTTACGCTCGGTCACCTCGTCGATCAGCAGCCGACGGCTCAGGTCCAGGGGTCTGAACGGCATGAGGTGGTCGGGATTGCGCTTCTGGGTCTGGTCCAGATAGACCAGCAGCGCTCCGCAGGAGCGCATCAGTTCATTCTTGCCCTGCAGACCCAGAGCCCCGGCCTCGCGCACACCCTGCGCCCTGAGCACGCGTTCCGTGGCGCGCTTGAGTTCAAAGTGCGCCGCAGGTATACGCACAAGGCGCACGCCTTCCAGCAGGCAGTGCGGCGGCAGTTCCAGACCTTCGGGCACCAAGAGTTCACGCGGGGCCAGTTTCTGCGCCCATTGCCAGAGTTCGGCCTGGCGTTTGAATTCCACGCCCGACCACTGGCCGGTGGAAATATCCGCCCAGGCGAAGCCGCCCCGCCCCTGTCCCGTATCGTAGCAAAGCGCGCCGAGATAGTTGTGGCTCTTGGTGTTCAGATTGGCGTCTTCCAGCACCGTGCCCGGCGTAATCACGCACGTGACGGCCCGTTTGACCAGCCCCTTGGCGGCCTTGGGGTCTTCCGTCTGGTCACAGATGGCCACATGGAAGCCCTTGTCGATGAGCTGGGCCACATAGCTCTGCACGGCATGCCAGGGCACACCGCACATGGGCACAGGGTTCTCGCTGTCTTTGCTGCGGCTCGTCAGCGCGATCTGAAGTTCGCGCGCTGCGGTGACGGCGTCGTCGAAGAACAGTTCGTAGAAGTCGCCCATCCGGTAAAAGAGCAGGGCATCAGGGTAATCAGCCTTGATGCGCATGTACTGTTCAAACATGGGCGTCAGTTTGGCGGGAGTTTCGGCCATGGTGGTTACGCTACGCTAAAAGGTGATAAGATCGTTTAGTAATAAACGATAACCTATTCACGCCATCGCGTAAACCATATAAAAAGGACCGCGCCCGTCAAAAGTTGAAAGGGGCGCGGTCCGGCGGGATCAATCAGGCCTTGTCCGGGTCGGGAGCCAGCACGTCTTCCGGCAAGGCGGAGGAAGCGGCGGATTTGCTTTCGCCGGATTGCTTTCCGGCATCAGTCGGACAGCCTTGCGTCTTGCGCAAAAAAGAACTGCGTGAAGTTTCCGCGCCCAGTTGCTTGCGCAACTTTTCCACCTCACGTTCAAGGCTGCTGACGCGCCATTTGCTCTTCATCAGGCGCGCGGACAGGTTTACCTTATCCCAGACCAAAAAACCGAGCGCCAGCACGGCCCCCACAAAAAAGGCCGCCACAACCATGAAATAGAAGGGCAGGGGAATGGAGGCCATGGGAGGCAGGAAGAAAAGATTGAGCGTCAACACCAGATTCTGGGAAAGGGCGTTCTGGTTCTGGAAAAAGAAGACCAGCGCCAGAAAAAAGAGGATGGCGAGTAACAGAACCTTGACATACCGCATAGATATACTCCTTGAGGCTACAAGCTGTCCCAAAATTTTTCCAAGGCGTTCTGGAAAATCGCTTTACCTGAAAAGCAAAGCGCCGAGCACATCGTCAGCGGATCACAATGCAACGGTTCCGCCAGTCGTGTTGCCCGCCGTTTCCCGCGCAGGAAACGACGCGGACGTCAGACCGTTTCCTCTCCGCGACAGAAATAAGGCCGCAACGCCGTATATGTCCGGTTGAGGTGCTCCGGCATGGTGCGCACCTCGTCAAACACGGCCATGAATGAGGAATCGCCGTTCCAGCGCGGCACCAAATGAAAATGCAGATGCTCGCGAATGCCCGCGCCGGCGGCCTGTCCCTGGTTGAGCCCCACGTTGATGCCTTCGCAGTTAAAGTGTTCCTTGAGGATCACAGTGCAGCGCCGGACCAGGTCCATGATTTCATGGGTGTCCTCAACGGGCAGGTTGGCAAGAGCCATGACATGCCGGTACGGACAAACCATGATGTGGCCGTTATTGTAGGGGTATTTGTTCATGATCACAAACGCCCGCGCGCCGCGATACAACACCAGACGCTCCTCGTCTTCTTCCGTGGTGGCAGGCAGACAGAACACGCAGGCATCGGGTTTGGGACCGAGAATGTATTCAATGCGCCAGGGCGCCCAAAGTTGTTTCATGACCAAATCATCATACATTGTATGGAGTCAGGGAGCAAGCATTGATTGCTTGCGCATGGGGCGATCACAGCTTTTGCCGCCGCTTTCGGGCACGCCTTCCAGCATCTTGCGGGCCAGTCTGAGCTGGCTTTGGGCATTGGGGGCTTCGCCGTCCAGCTTGGCCTCCAGAGCGGCTTTCAGAATGCGGCCATAGAGTGGTCCGGGAGCAAGCCCGAGGCGGCGCAGGTCCGCTCCGCAGATGTCGGCCTTTTCCCGCCGCCATTGGGTAATGTAACGCGAAAGATTTTTCTGAAGGCCCGGATTATCCGTTGAAGCCATGATGTACAGCAGACACTCCAGAGAAATGGAGCGCAGCAGATCGCACAAGACGCTGACCTTGGTCCGGCCGACGTCGTCCTGACGCTGCCAAGTTTCCAGTTTGCCGCGCACGGCGCGCATTTGTTCACGCTGGCCCAGAATTTCCGTCTTTTTGACCTCCGGCAGTCCCAGGCGGTGAAAATGGGCCGACGTTTCCGCATAGTTCAAGTTAAGGTTGAGCCCCAGGAAATAGAGCAGCCAGGCTTGCGCCGGTTCGTCGAAATAAAGCAGGCGATACCAGGTGAGCATTTCCCGCAGGCGGCACAGCAGATCCCGCCTGTTGGGCGTCAGGGCGAGATGGGGCGAAATGGCCCGCAGAATGCCCAGCTCGTCCAGACGGAAAAAGCAGGCCGGCGGGTCGGCCTCGTCGCAGATATGCTGGTACTCGCTGAACAGGCGCGGCCCGGAAAGGCGGTCCATGAGCTTGAGGGAAAGCGCGTTTTTAATCAGTTTTTCCGCGCCTGCGCCGATGCGGAACTTGTAGCGCTGCTCGAAACGCACGGCCCGGAGGCAGCGGGTGGGATCTTCCACGAAGCTCAGGGTATGCAGCACGCGGATGACGCGCTCCTTGACGTCGCGCTGGCCGCCGAAAAAGTCCACCAGCTGGCCGAAAGGCGTGCTGTCCAGGCGCACTGCCAGGGCATTGATGGTAAAATCACGCCGGAAAAGGTCCATCTTGATGGAAGAAAGCTCCACCGTGGGCAGAGCCGCCGGATATTCGTAGTATTCCAGACGGGCCGTGGCCACATCGATACGCGATTCGGCCCCCTTGGCGTCGTGAAAAATCACCACCGACGTCAGAAATTTCTGATGTTCCCGCACCCGCCCGCGCAATTCCTCCGCCAGTGCCTTGGCCAGAGCGATGCCGTTGCCCTCCACCACCAGGTCGATATCCTGATTGGGCCTGTCCAGCAGCAGATCACGCACAAAGCCGCCCACGGCATAAACGGGCAGGCCCAGCTTTCTGCCCAGTTGCCCGGCCAGGTGCAGCAGGTCGCGGATTTCGGCCGGCAGGCGGTCCTGAATGAGCTTGCCGATGTTGCGTTCCTTGCTGTTCTGGCTTTTCCGGTCCAGCAGGCTGCCCGGTTCGTCGGCAAAAACATTGATCAGGTCCGTGCGCGTGACCACGCCCACCACCTTTTCGCCGTCCACAATGGGCACCAGGCGCTGGCGCGCGTCCACAATGATGGCGGTGAGATCCTTCAAGCTGGCGTCGGGCGGCAGGACATGCACGCGTCGCTGCATGTAGTCCTCCACCGGCGAGGAACCCAGACCGTGCGCGCTGGCCCGCGAAGCGGTCTGAGCGTCCAGCAGTCCCACGCAGGCGCGCGTGCCCGGCCGGAACACGGGCACGGCCTTGAGGCCGAAATGGAGCATGAGTTCGTCGGCCTCGCGGATGCTGGAGGCGGATTCAATGCCCACAGCCGGCGACGACATGTATTCGCGCGCCGTTTTGTCCGGGTTGGCCTGATCGTACAGGCGGCGCAGAATGGTTTCACGCACCTCGTGGATGGTCATGGAACGGATGGAGGCCGAGGCCGCGTAGGCGTGGCCGCCGCCGCCCAGTTCGGCGCAGATGTCGCCCACGTTCACCGCGTCGCTGCGGCTGCGCGCCACCACCTGGATGCGGTCGCCCATGATGCCGATGGCGAAAAGCACGGAAAATTTTTCCATTTCCATCAGCCGGTGAGCCAGGTAGGCGAAATCCCCCAGGTAGTGCTCCATGGAGGCTTCGGCCAGAACCACCTGCGTGTTATTGATAGTATAGGTATGCGCCGACTCCAGCAGACTGTTCAGGGCCTGGATGTGCAGGCTGGTCAGTTCATGGGCGGCCATCTCGTTGATCTGATTGACGTCCATGCCCTGGCTCAGCAGCCAGGCGGCGGCCTGGAAGTCCTCGGGCGTGGTGGAGGAATAGGTAAACGAGCCCGTGTCGCCGTAAATGCCCAACCCCAGCAGGGTCGCTTCGGCGGGCTTCAGACGCGTGTTCCGCACCCGCAGCGCCTGAACCAGCAGACTGGTCACCGCGCCCACCTGAGCCAGTTGCACCGCATCCGCCGCCATGTCGTCCGGCGAGTCAGGGTGGTGATCCCAGACCTCTATCCGCACGCCGGAACGCTCCAGCAGGGGAACCACATGGCCCACGCGGCTGCGCTGACGGGTATCCACCAGCACCAGGCGGCCGAAATCCTCCCAATGCAGGTCGGCGACTTCGGCAAATCCGTAGGCGGCGCGATCCAGACCGGCATAAACTTTTTGCAGCCCCCGCTCCTGGCTGCCGGGAAAAAGCAGCACACAGGGGGCATAGAGATGACGCGCGGCCAGCATGGCCGCGAAGGCATCGAAATCCGCATTGGCGTGGCAGGTGATCAGGGTTGCCGTGGCGGCGCTCACAACTGGCTCCGGGGATGAAATTGACGGTGAATGCCGCGCAGGCGCTCAGCCTGGACATGGGTATAAATTTCAGTGGCGCTGATATCCGCGTGACCAAGCAGCAATTGCACCGCGCGCAGGTCCGCGCCGCCTTCCAGCAGGTGGGTGGCGAAGGAATGCCGGAAGGTGTGAGGCGAGATGGGACGCCGGATACCCGCCAGTATGGCGTATTTTTTAACCATTTTCCAGACGTATTGCCGACTCAGCGCACGGCCCGAGCGGTTGACGAAAAGCTGATTGCCGCTGGGCGAAAACTGCGGACGCCAGGCGCGCAGATAGTCGGCCAGCAGTTCCTGAATCATGTCGTGCAAGGGCACCAGGCGTTCTTTGGCTCCTTTGCCGAAGACACGCACCAGACCACGTTGCAGATCAAGATCGGCCACACTCAGATTGCGGAGTTCGGAAACCCGCAGGCCGGCGGCATACAGCAACTCCAGCATACAGCGATCACGTCGGCCGCTCTTGTCGTCCATGTCCGGCAGGGCCAGCAGCTTTTCCATTTCTTCACGGCTGAGCACCTCCGGCAGGTACTGGGGTAATTTGGGATTCTCCAGCAAAAGCGCCGGGTTGGTCTTCAATACGCCTTCCTCCACCGCAAAGGCGAAAAAGGCCCTCAGGGCGGAGAGCCGCCGGGCCAGCGTCCGTCCGGTATTGCCCCTGGCCCGCAGCCAGGCCAGATAAAGAAAAATTTCCTGTTCGTCCGGGCCGTTTTCGAGGCCGCCGCTCTGCCCGAGTTCTTCCTCAAAGAGGAAAAAGCTTTCCAGATCCTGACCGTAGGATTCCACGGTACGGGGCGAAAGCCCACGCTGCGCCAGCAGATAGTCACGCCAGGGCGGAAGCAGGTTGGAAAGGGGAGGGGACGCTTGTGTTCTTTTCATAGCCGTCATGCTAGCCGCCTTGCCGTCACCGGGCAAGTGCCGAACGGGTAAAAAGCGCTCCATTCGGGTTCGACGGGCTTCCCTCGCGTCCGTAAATGCGTTATGAGGAATCATTATGTACACTATCCACAACGAAGCAAACGTGGGCCCCTTGGGTCGGCGCGGCGTGGCCTTAACCAGCGAAATCATGAATCGTCACTATGCTCGCGATGAGGATTTTGTCTGGGACAAGCTCGTGGAAAACGTGATGTGGATCGGTCCTCTGCGTTCCCAGTTCGTAACCGGACTGGACAAGGTTAAGGCGCTTCTGGCCCAGGAGAAGGACGTGACCTTTACCATGGAGCAGGAAGAGTACTTTGTGCCTTACGAGAATGAGGATTTCTGCGTGGTGTCCGGCTGTTATTATGTGACCTCGGATCCGGAGACCAAGCTCTTCATCCGCTGTCACCAGCGGGTGAGTTTTTTCTACCGCCTGTTCGGCGACCGGCTCAAAGTGGCGCATATGCACCTTTCCCATCCTTATGAAGTCACGGACCCGGATGAATATTTTCCTTTCCGCTTCGGCAAGGAAGCCTATGAATATATTGCCAGCACCCACCAGCTGGCCTTTACGGACAGCCTCACGGAACTGGGTAACCGTAATGCCTATGAAACGGATCTGCTCCAACTTTCCGAACATCTGCCGGATATGAGTTCATTGGGTATGGTCCTCTTCGATCTTAACAATTTGAAGATGATCAACGACAGTCTGGGGCACCTCGCGGGCGACCAGTTGATCCGCAGTTTCGCCTTTCTGCTCAGGGAATCCATGCCCGACACGGCCAAGCTGTACCGCTACGGCGGGGACGAATTCGCGGTTTTTCTGCCCCAGACTGATAGGGGCGTTCTGGAAAGGGCGCTTCAGGAACTGGAAGACCGCAAGGAAGCCTATAATGCGACCAATGCCACCCGTCTCAGCTTTGCCGCGGGGCATGCCTTTTTCAAAAAAGGTACGGACAACACCCTTTCCGACGTCATCAAACGGGCGGACAGTCGTCTGTATGCCCGCAAGCGGGCCATGAAAAAACTGCTTTGAACCGGCATGGTGAAACAAGAGTGGAGGAGCGCGTGTCTCCACATGCGGAGATTCGGGCCTATGTGGGTCTGGGGTCCAACAGCCTTGATGCGGAGGACATGCTCACGCGGGCACGCGAAGGGCTTTCCCGTCTGCCGGGTCTGCGTTTGAACGCAATATCGCCTCTTTACAGCACTGAACCGCAGGGCTATACGGATCAGCCTTGGTTTCTGAACCAGGTGGTGGAGCTTTTGCCAGCATCGTTCTGGCGGCCGCAAAGCCTGCTGGCGGCCATGCTCCGCCTGGAAAGCAAGCTCGGACGCGTGCGCAGCCCGGATCCGGCGTTGCGCTATGGCCCGCGCGCCATAGATGCGGACCTCCTGCTTTTTGGCGAGGAGAGTTGCGCGGACCCGGTCTGCCGGGTGCCGCATCCGCGTCTGGTGCAGCGGGCTTTCGCTCTGGTGCCGCTGCTGGACATCGCACCCCATGTCCGTATCGACGGAATTACCGCGGCTCACTGGCTGGCGCGCCTGAACTACAGGCTGGACGGACGCAGAATTTTTCAGTGACGCGCCCCGGCCTCTGTGCTAATTTGTCAACCGGCCCCAAGCATGGCCCGCAAAAGCCACTGCGCGCCGATACAGTGCGGACACACGCCATATTCCGTTGCGGCGCAAACAGTCGGCAACGGTGAAGGAGCATGACGGATGTTGAAATGGCTTGTTCTGATCGTGGCGGTTTATGTTTTGTACCGCCTCTTCGCCAATGACGTGCTCAAGAAAAAAAAGACAAGCAAGGAAGAAAGCGCCGCAGATCTGGAACGGAAGGTGGCTGCGGGCGAAATGGTCAAAGATCCAGAATGCGGCACATATGTCTCGATAGACGGCAATATTTCCGTGCGAGACGGCGACAAGGTTTACCGTTTCTGCAGCTATGACTGCCGGGATAAATTTTTACAGCGCCTGCAAGAAGGCGGCCGTGAATTGCCCCCCCGCGACGAATAGGGCGGATTACCTTTTGGTGCGGCGTTAACGTAGAGGTCCGCCGGAACGCATTGACCGTCGGTGCGGTCACTGGCTGATGGAATGACAAAACGCCCCGCTGGCTGTCAGATCAGCGGGGCGTTTTACGTTTTTTTCGGAGAGCCTCAGAATATCTTGCTTTTGAAATTGTACCAATTCAAGCTGCGCCAGCAGCGCGTCGGCTGAGTCCGATGTCCCACGAGTGGCGCGGATATGTCCACGCATATAACATGCCTTAATTGGCCGCCGCCTCCAGTCTGCCCGTGATATTGTCGCGGACCCATTTGGGGTCGATCCATTCCAGAGGCGTCACTTCCACGCCGCCCACCAGGATGCCAAAATGCAGATGGTCGCCGAAGGCCAGGCCGGTGCTGCCCGTACGGGCGATGATCTGGCCTTTCTTGACCACGTCGCCTTTGTTGACCTGTATTTCGCTCAAATGCGAGTACAGGGACATGAGGCCCAGGCCGTGGTCGATGACCACAAGGTTACCGTAAATCCCCTGCTCACCCGTATAGACTACCCGGCCGCTGTTGGCGGCGGGCACGTCGGCGTTGCGCACCGAAGCCAGATCAAAGCCCAGATGGAAGGATTCGCCCACCAGCTTGCCCTGATAGTGGAAGAAGCGGTGGTCGGCGAAACCGGCCCGCGCGGCGGAGCGGGGCAGGCGGGTGAAGATGCCGCTCCAGAGCATGGCCGCCGCCGTATCCTTGCCGATTTCACGCAAGGTCTGCACATTGGCCGCACGCACCTGATTATTGATGTAAAGATAGCACTCAAGCGGATTGGCCGCATTGGGGGCCAGAGCGCGCAGCTTGTTTTCCACGGAGAGCAGAAAATCGTCCTTCAGCTCCAGGCTGTCGCTTTTGAAATTGCGCTCAAAGGCCATGACCGTCAGACGGCTTTTGGTCACGTTGCCGGCCAAGTCGGTGGCCGTGATTTCCACCGCGTTTTTAAAGTCGCGGGCCGTCATGGTATAGGGGAAAGGGAAAAAGCAGAGATAACTGCCGTCCTTTTGCAGAAAGCCGGGCACGAAATAGCCCGCCACCAGCACGCCGCTACTGCTCACGTCTTCGTCTATGGTATAGCGGACCACCGCCGAGCCGCCCCGGCGCACGTTGGGCGGCAGAGTTTTAACGGAAATGCGCGGCGGCTGGGTGTCCAGACGCATGGGCAACTGCACGGTGCGGGTGTTGCCCTGGCCGAAACCCGCCAACGAACCGTCCGTGGCGCGGATTTCCAGATCAAAAGCCCCTTCGCGCAGGTTGGAGTCCTTCAGGGGCACGTCCACCACACGCTCGGGCAGGTACTCGTCAAAATGTCTGTTGAAGATCACATTGAGCACGTTGTTTTTGCGGATGCCCACCGTAAGCGAGCGGATGCCGGAGGGGTCGTTCATATGAATCTGCAGCACCGTGGCCGGCGAGACCCTGCCGGTATTGGGCGTAACCTGAACGGCCGGTCCGTCCATATCTTTAAAAAAAGTATAGCCGCCGGCAGCCAGAGCGGCTATGACCAGCAGAACTAACACTGTGGAAAACATACTTTTTTTGCGCATTGATGGCTCCTCGTGACGGTCTTTAAAATGTTGGCACAAAGAAGGGCGATTTTCAAGGAAAAGTCTTGATTTTTTCTTGACCGCGCTCGGGGCGGCGCTGGACGCGCATTGACTTGGCTGCCAAAATCTGTTTTTTCTTCCGCAGTATGCAGAACGGCAGATACCCATATGGCCAGAGCTTCCCGAGTTCGCAAGAGACGCGCAATCCGCAGGTGGATCCCAGACGCCTGCGCCGCCGGATGGTACGGGAACAGCTTGAGGCCAGGGGCATCAGCCATCCCGGCGTGCTGGCGGCCATGGGGACCGTGCCCCGGCATCTTTTCGTGCAGGAGGCCTTGCGCTCCCAGGCCTATGAGGATACCCCCCTGCCCATCGGTTACGGCCAGACCATTTCCCAGCCGTATATAGTCGCCCTGATGAGCGAGCTGCTGGAGGTTGACCGGGGCATGCGCGTGCTGGAAATCGGCACCGGGTCCGGTTATCAGGCCGCCGTGCTGGCCGCCATGGGCTGCACTGTTTTTACGGTGGAGCGTCTGCGCGAACTCTATCTGAATGCCGGCGCCCTCTTGCGGCAACTGGGGCTTCGCGGTATCCACATGCAGCGGCGCGACGGCACCTTGGGCATGCCCGAGGCGGCGCCCTTTGAGCGTATCATCGTCACGGCCGGCGGCCCCGAGATTCCCCGCCCACTGGTGGACCAGTTGGATGAGGGAGGCATTTTGCTCATTCCCGTCGGCGCGCGTCCGCGCACCCAACGACTGATGCGTCTGCGCAAGGAGCAGGGCCGCATCCATACCGAGGATCTCGGTTCCGTCATTTTTGTGGATCTGGTGGGCGACCACGGCTGGCAACCGTCGGGACGTTAAGTTTCTGAAATTCCGTTAACGCATGAAGGAGATCCCATGTCCTCCTGTTCTTCCTGTTCTTCCGCCTCCTCCTGCCCCAGTTCCACGGGCAAGGGAGGCGATGGAAACTGCAATGACCTGATGGCCCGCCAGGACCGGATCATTGCGGCCACGCTGGGGCATATCCGCCATAAAATTTTCGTCATGAGCGGCAAGGGGGGCGTAGGCAAAAGCTCGGTGACAGTGAACACCGCAGCGGCTCTGGCCCGGCGCGGCTTTAAAGTGGGCATCCTGGATGTGGATATGCATGGTCCCAGCGTGCCCAATCTGCTAGGCCTTACCAGCACCGTTGAAATGGATGCCGGCGGCGAGCTGATGCTGCCCGCGGCCTATAATGAAAACCTGTCCGTCATTTCCATGGACTCGCTGCTGCAGGACCGGGATCAGGCCATCCTTTGGCGCGGTCCCAAAAAATCCGCCGCCATCCGCCAGTTCATCGCGGACGTGAAGTGGGGCGAACTCGACTTTCTGCTTATCGACTCCCCTCCGGGAACCGGCGATGAGCACATGACCGTACTGAAAACCATTCCCGACGCGCTCTGCGTGGTTGTGACCACCCCGCAGGAAATTTCCCTGGCCGACGTGCGCAAGGCCGTGAACTTCCTCCAGTACGCCAATGCCAATGTGCTGGGCGTGGTGGAAAACATGAGCGGCCTGGTCTGCCCGCATTGCCACAAGGAAATTGATCTCTTCAAGAAAGGCGGCGGGGAAGAACTGGCGCAGCATTACGGGCTCAGATTCCTGGGGGCCGTCCCTCTGGATCCGGCCACCGTGGTGGCCGCCGACCGGGGCGTGCCGGTGGTCTACCTGGAAGGCGAAGGCCCGGCCAAATCGTCTTTCCTGGCTCTGGCCGACGCCATCGCGGCCGCGGCGAACAACAGTCTGGAAGCCTTGTCCACTCCCAACTCCTGAAATCACGAGCCCCTTCAAGCGAAGGGGCTCTTTTCATGCAAGAAGCGCGCGGGTCCGCCGGAAGAGGGGATATTTCTCCTTTTCTCCACCGCGCTTTTGTGCTAGAAAAACAGAAAAATTTCGACGGTAACGCCAGAGAGGGACGATGCTCAACCTTGCCAATAAAATTACCTTGTTGCGCATTTTGATGGCGCCTCTGGTCGTTGTTCTTCTGTATTTCCAGGGTCCCGTTTTTTGTCTTCTGGCCGCGCTGGCCTTTATCTTCGCGGCTATCACCGACTGGGCCGACGGCTACATCGCCCGGCGTGAAAACATGGTCACCAGCATGGGCAAATTTCTGGACCCCCTGGCCGATAAAGTGCTGATCTGCTCGGTGCTGATTATGTTCGTCAAGCTGGATTGGGCTCCGGCCTGGGTCGTGATCGTCATTGTTTGCCGCGAACTGGTGGTGACCGGTCTGCGCGCCATGGCCATTGACGAAGGCATCGTGCTGGCGGCCGACAAATTCGGCAAGGCCAAAACCGTCTTGCAAATCGTGGCTATTGTGCCGCTGATCCTGCACTATCCCCTGTTCGGCGTTGAACTCTGGCCGCTCGGCGAAGTGTTGCTGTATGTGGCATTACTGCTGGCCCTGATCTCCGGCATCAACTATTGCTACTATTTTTACCGGCATGCCTGCGACAAGGTTCAAACCGGAAAGACCGCATGAGCACCTTGCAAATCCGCCTCAAAAACTGCATCCAGACCATTCTGGAGCTGGAGCCTGACATGCGCTCCGGGATCTGGGGGCGTCATTTCGACGAGGAGCTTTCCACGCTCAAGGAATATCTGCAACAGGTGGACCACATGAATCTGGCGGAAGACGACGTGCAACGCCTTGAAAACGCCACAGCCAGCTTTCTCGCTGAACTCAGGCTCTCCCGCGGGGGACAGCCGCAACAAAAACGTCTTCTGCAGTAAGTTATGTTCTGGCGTGTATTCATCCTTGTGGCCCTGGGACTTATCAATGTGGTTCTGTTCAGTCGCATGGTCTGGGGACCCACCGGACTTGTGGAATACCGCGAACTCAAACAGCAATATGCCGCTCTGCAAGAGCAGATCGCCGGTCTGGATGCGGAAAATCTGACCTTGAGCCGGGAAATCCGTTTATTGCAGTCCGACAACCAGTATGTGGAAAAAATGATTCGCCAGCGCCTGCATTACGTGCGGGATAACGAGGTGCTGTACCTCTTTGGCAATTCGGCCAAAACCGGATCGGGAGCCGCAAATAATGACGGAAAAAATTGAGTGGTATAAAGAGGTTCTGGAGCTGGAACCCAATTCCAAGGTCTTTTTCCCTCTGGCGCGTATGTTGGCGGAAGAACAGCGCTTTGATGAGGCTGTGGATGTGCTTGAGCACGGCCTGGAGCGTCACGGCGAATTTCTGGAAGCGCGTCTTTTTTTTATTGAACTTTTGCATAAAACGGGCCGCAGCCAAGCCTGCGCCAGACAAATAGAGAACCTCAGCGGCATGTTTTCCGCCTATGCGGGATTCTGGCAGGCTTGGGCTGCCTGTCTGTCCGCAGCGGACGCCTCGCCGGATACCGCTTCAGTGCTGCGCTTTCTGGCCGCCCACTTCATGCGTGGCCCCGTCTCTCTGCACGAAGTGCTGGACAGGGGCATTGCCGCGTTGCTGGAGGAAACGCGGCCGCAGGACGGTTCCCCGGCCGCCCATGCGCAAATGCCGGGAGCCGGAATGACGTCAGAGGAAGCCGCGTCGGGGGAACCTTCGCTCACGCCGGAGAAAACCACGCCGCCGGATGATTCCCCTTTGCCTTTGCTGCCGGAAGAAGATGAGCTGAAGCTCCGCCTGACGCCCTCGCCGGTTTCCTCCGTCCCGGCAACGGAGGATGACGATCCCCCTTTTGAAGAGACGAGCGGAGAAAAATTTGATCCCGACGCCGCCATGGCGGACGAGGAAGCTCTGCCCGAAGCTCTGGAAAACCCCGCCCATGAAGAGACCCGGGGCGGGTCGCTTTCCGCTCCTGCTGCGGCTGACGCGCTGCCGTCGGAGGACGGCGAGGAGAGCGAGGAGCGTTTTTCTCTGCGCACCCGTTCCATGGCCGAAGTGCTGGCGGAGCAGGGGGACATCAAGGGGGCGCTGGATATTTATCATGAGCTGGCTGCGGCGGCGGTTTCCCCTGAGGAAAGCGCTGATCTGCAGCAACGCATCGCCACGTTGAGCACGCGCCTTGGCAGCGTGCAGGAAGTGGAACAGGGGCAGCCTCCGCAGCAGGAGGAATCCGCCAGCGGCAAGGATAAGCTGATCAGCATGCTTGAGGCTTTGGCGGAACGCGTGGAAGCCAGGGCGCAAAACTAGAGCAGGTCAGCGTCACGAGAGGCTTGCGGGTGTTTTTTTCTCACTGGTGAGCGGCCATCTCGGCGTAACATGCTCCGGAGCACGGGGGAATATAGTGTCGAATTCATTTTTGCGTTGTTTTCTGCTGCTGATGGCCGTGTCTCTGGCAACCGGCTGCAGTTCTTATCAGCCCACCAAAAACGCCTGGAAAAGCACCAAGGGCTTTTGGAATACCTACGTCAGCCCTCCGGCCAGCGTAGACTATGAGGAAAAAGGGGATATTTCTCCCCGGGCTCTGGCGCTGACCAACAGCATGATGGGCATTGATGTGGAGCTGGGCCGTCTGGAGCGAGTCATGCTCAATGCGGACAAGCCCCCTACGCGGGAATGGATCACCACGTTCTTTGCTTCATTCCCCTGGATCAGCGGTTTTGCCGGCGTCAAATACGACGGCACCATTTTGGGACAGGAACCGGCGACTTCCATGAAGGAGCTGGACTTCATTCCGCTGCTCTATGAAGATAAAAAACAGAACAGCCGGGCTTTGCGCGCCGATGTGCAGAATACGCCGCTGGGACCCGAGATCATGCTGGCCGCGCCGCTTTACGACGGAGTGGACTTCCTGGGCGTGGTGGCGACTTATTTCGACATGCGCGCGCTGATGCAGTATTCCAGCAGCCCGGAAAATATGGTGATTCTGACGCCCCAGGCCTTGCTCTGGCCCGGCAAATACGACTTTGCCGCCACGCCGCTGGCCGGCGTCAACTGGTCCGAGGTGGTAAGCAAGAGCTCATCCGGCACCTGCACCAACGCCACGGGTTCTTTTTATTATATGGTTCGCTACCTGGGCAATTTGCCCTTGGTGTTTGCCGTGGTCGAATCCGGCACCTTCCCCGAAGGCAAGGGGGATCTGGAACAGGGTTTGCCCTTCTTCCCCAAGGAACGCGAAAAACTGCCGCCGCCTCCCCAGCCGGAGCGCAAGGAGAAGGCGGATGTCGCCAGCGCGCCGAACTTCGGCACCCCCTCCGGCGAAGACGTTCCGGCCGCGAGTATGGGTGCGCCCGGCGAGCCTTCCGGAACTGGCGGGAGACCGGACAATGAAATCCAGCCGGGCAGCCGCGACAGCATGCTGCTGAAGGGCAAAGCTTCTGAAAAGCAGCGGGTGCAGGAACGCGCTCTGGAAGGCGAAAACGTGCCTGTTGAACGCGTGCAGCGTCCCAGAAAGGCCGTACCGCAGCAGCCCCGTCGCAGCGCGCCGCCCGTGGATCTGGTTCCGGATGCCGATATGCCCGTGCTGTCCGGCGGCCGTCCGAGTCCCTTCGGACCGCGTGAAGAAGCGCCGGTCATCAAGCGCCCGAGTCCCTTCGGTCCCCGTACGGACAGCCCTGACGCGTCCGCTCAGGAGCAGACGGCTCCCGCGACGCAGCGGGAAACTCCGGCGGACGCCCCCAAACAGGAAGCGACCCCGGCCGCGTCACCGGCGTCCGAAGCCGACACCGCGCCGGAGCAGACTCCGGCCACGGAAAAGGCGGACGAACCGCAAGCTCCCGCAACCCTGCCCGGCGGCCGACCGAGTCCTTTCGGCCCACGGGACTGACGCATCGCTGAATGCCGACTTGCGCCGCCTCCGGGTGGCGCAAGTCTTTCCGGCCCCAGGGCATCCCGCCTTCAGGCCGTTATCAAGGAGGCTCTCATGGCTGACATTACGGTTACCGAGCACCTTCTGCTGCACCAAAAGCGCACGCCGCAGGCGACAGGACAATTTACCGGATTACTGTATGATCTGATTCTTTCCGGCAAATCCATCTCCCGCCGCATCAACAAAGCCGGTTTGCTGGATATTCTGGGCGGCACGGGTGAGGTCAACGTCCAAGGCGAAAACGTCCAGAAAATGGACGCCATCGCCAACCGGATAATGATTTATCGCATGGAGCGCTGTGGCGCGCTTTGCGCCATGAGTTCCGAAGAAGAGGCTGAACTCATCCGTGTCAGTTCCGAATTCCCGCGCGGCGATTATATTCTGATCTTTGATCCTCTGGACGGTTCTTCCAATATTGACGTGAACATCAACGTCGGCACCATCTTTTCCATTTTGCGGCGGCCCGAGGGGCACACGGGCGAGGTGACGCTTGAGGAAGTGCTTCAGCCGGGCCTGCAGCAGGTGGGGGCGGGGTATATTCTGTACGGGCCGTCCACCATGCTGGTGCTCAGCACCGGCCAAGGCGTGCATGGCTTCACCCTGGACCCGGGCGTGGGAGAATTTCTGCTCTCCCATCCCGACATGCGCATTCCGGAACAAGGGCATATTTACTCCGTCAATGAAGGCTACTGGAGGGACTGGGACGAACCCACGCGCGAAGCCGTAAACTGGTTCCACAATTGCGAGAGCCCGGATGGCAGCCCCTATTCCTCCCGCTATGTGGGCGCGCTGGTGGCGGATTTTCACCGCACCCTGATTTATGGCGGCATCTACATGTATCCGCCGGACGCGAACAAACCCGACGGCAAGTTGCGTCTGATGTGCGAGGCCGCGCCACTCGCTTTTCTGGCGGAACAGGCCGGAGGCAAGGCCAGCGACGGGCGGCGGCGCATTCTGGAACATAAGCCCGAGCGTCTGCACGCGCGTACGCCGCTGTTTATCGGTTCGCGCAAGGACGTGGAAGCCGTGGAGCGCATCTATGCCAAACATGCCAAGGCCTGAAACCGTGGCGACGCGGGAGCTGTGATCCATGCTTTGCCTCGGCATTGAAAGTTCCTGCGATGAAACGGCGCTGGCTCTGGTGGAGGACGGCCGTCTGCTGGACTCGGTGCTGGCCAGCCAGGCGGATGTGCATGCCCTGTTCGGCGGGGTCGTGCCGGAATTGGCCTCGCGCGAGCATTATCGTTATATTGGGCCGTTGTTTGACGAACTCATGCACCGCTGCCAGCGGCAAGCCGCTGATATCGATCTTGTTTCGGTGGCTCGCGGCCCGGGTCTGTTGGGCAGCCTGCTGGTGGGCGTCGCCTTTGCCAAGGGGCTGGCCCTTGGTCTGGGCGCGCGCTTTCTGGGCCTCAACCATTTGCACGCGCATTTACTGGCCGTGGGGCTGGAACAAAAACTGACCTTTCCCTGCCTGGGGCTGTTGGTTTCCGGCGGGCATACCCATATTTATCGGATTGAGGCTCCCTGGCGTTTTCTGCCGCTGGGCCGGACCCTGGATGACGCTGCCGGCGAAGCCTTTGACAAGGTAGGCAAACTGCTGGGTCTGGCCTATCCCGGCGGCCGGCTGATGGATGCCTTGGCCAGGTCGGGCAGAGCGGACGCCGGGCTTTTCCCGCGCCCGTATCTTGACAATGACAATCTGGATTTCAGTTTCAGCGGCCTGAAAACAGCGGCCGCCGCCTACATAGAACATTACCTGGACGGGCGCTGGCCGCGTCCTCTGCAATGTGTCGAAGATGCGCCGCAAGCTCTGAGAGATTGTTGCGCCTCCTTCAATCTGGCCGTGGTGGACACATTATGCGCCAAAGTGGCGCGCGCCCTTGACCGGCAGCCGGATCTGCGCACGCTGATCGTGGCTGGCGGGGTAGCCGCCAATACCCTGTTGCGTGAACGCTTGAAAGAGCTTATGCGGCGGCGCGGCGGCGAAATTCTGGCGCCGGGTCCGGCCCTGTGCACGGACAATGCGGCCATGACGGCCTACGCTGGCTGGCTGTTGGGCAAAGCCGGTTTTCATCATGATCTGCGCATGGAAACCATTCCGCGCGGCAGAGTGGTGCCGGAGGATATGCTGTGCCGTGCGGAACAGCCGCAAACCGGGGAAACCGCCTGAATGGCGCAGATTATCTTGACACCAGGGCATTAGAAATCTACTCTCTGCCGGTACAGACACGGTCGCGCGCATTGCCGCTCCGTCTGCACAATGCGCGTCGCGCGGCCTGCAGCATTGCTGCGCCGTCTTGCGCGACGCCAAGCAACCTAAGGAGTAATTAATATGGCTGAACAGGTTACTGACGCCACTTTTGAAAGTCTTGTTCTCAAATCCGATCTGCCGGTTCTGCTTGATTTCTGGGCTCCCTGGTGCGGTCCTTGCCGCGCGGTGGGGCCGATCATTGACGAACTTGCCAAGGAATACGAAGGCAAGGTGCGCGTGGTCAAAATGAATGTAGATGAAAATCCCGCCACGCCCACCAAATTCGGCATCCGCGCTATCCCCACCCTGGTGCTTTTCAAAAACGGCGAGACGGTGGAACAAATCACCGGCGCCGTCACCAAGGTGGCCATGAAGGAACTGCTTGACTCAAAGGCTCTGGCATGAAGTTGTATGACGCCGTTGTCATCGGCGGCGGACCAGCCGGTATAACGGCTGCCATGTATCTGGCGCGCTCCGGTTGCTCAGTTCTGCTCTTTGAGCAGCTGACGCCGGGCGGTCAGGTTTTGCAGACCGAATCCCTTGAGAATTACCCCGGCTATCCCAAGGGCATCAAGGGCTATGAGCTGGCTGATCTTTTTGCCGCCCATCTGGACGGCCTCGACATTGACCGGCCTACCGGCGCCGTGGAATCCGTTTCCGGCGCGGCGGGCCGGTTCAATGTGCGCGCCGGGGGAGGAGAGGAGCACGCCGCCAGAACGGTGATCGTCTGCTCCGGGGCGCGCCACCGCCAACTGGGCCTTGAAAACGAAGACAAGCTGACGGGACGCGGGGTTTCCTACTGCGCCCTGTGCGACGGCAACTTCTTCCGCGGCCAGACGGTAGCAGTGGTGGGCGGCGGCAACGCAGCCCTGGAAGAATCGCTGTATCTTGCCAAAATCGTGGACAAGCTGCATCTGATCCACCGTCGGGAAGGTTTTCGTGGACTCAAGGTTTACCAGGACAGGCTGGAAAGCATACCCGACAAGGTGCAAATCCACCGCAGCACGGTCATCACAAGCCTGCACGGCGGGGATCATCTGACGGGACTCAGCCTGCGCAATGTTCAAAGCGGCGCGGAGGAAGAACTTCCGGTGGACGGGCTTTTCGTCTACGTGGGTTTTGCTCCGGTGACCTCTTTTCTGCCTGTGGAGCTCCAGCGGGACGATCAGGGCTTTATTGTGACGGATACGGAAATGCGTACAAGCATACCCGGCATTTTTGCCGCCGGGGATATTCGCTCCAAACTCTGCCGTCAGGTAATCACCGCTACCGGTGACGGCGCAACGGCTGCGCAAGCGGCTTTTGTCTTTTTGGAACAGCTCCATGCATAAAAAACTGCTTCGCTGCCTTGTGCTTGCCTTCAGTTTGTTTGCCGTCTCCGGTTGCGGCATCATCGACATGATTTACCTGCCGCCGGCTGAAGATACGGCCCAGGAAATCTTCGAAGCCGCCAACGACGCCATGAGTGAAAAGAACTATGTGCGCGCCGTGGAGCTGTACAACAAATTACGCGACGCCTATCCGTTCAGCCCCTATACCATTGACGCTGAACTTTCGCTGGGCGACGCCTATTTTCTGGATGAAGAATACGAGTTGGCCGCCGAAACCTACAAGGATTTCGAGTCGCTCCATCCCCGTCATGAAGCCATTCCGTATGTGCTGTACCAGACGGGCATGTCGCTCATGAAGCAGTTCCGCTCCATTGACCGGGCCACCACGGAACTGCAGGAAGCCTACGATTACTTTAACCGTCTCCGCCAGATGTACCCTGATTCGCCCTATGCCAAGGGCGCGGAAGAGCATATGCAGACCTGCCGCAAATTCATGGCCGAGCACGAGCTGTATATCGCCGACGTGTTCTGGCACATGAAGAAGTACGGCCCGGCTTGGCGGCGGTATGAATTCATCATGGAAAACTTCAAGGACGTGCCGGAAGTGGCGGAACACGCCAAGGAAAAGAGTCTGGCCGCCTACCACAACTACCGTGAGGAGCAGGCTAGGGAGACGCGCGAAAAGCGCCAGGGCTCTTGGCGGCAGTGGTTCACTTGGCTGTAACATCGCGGCAAAGCAGCAAAAGAGCCCCTTCGGGGGCTTTTTTTATAGGGAGTATTCATGGAGAACCTCCGGCACGAAGACGGCGCCGCTGAAAAGCATCGCGCCGCGCTGGTTTCGCTGGTCGCGGCCCTTGCCCTGACAGCTCTGAAGCTTGCGGTGGGCCTGTATACCAATAGCCTGGGCATTCTTTCCGAAGCGCTGCACAGCGGCCTCGACTTGCTGGCGGCGGCCATGACTCTGGCGGCGGTACGCATTTCTGCCCGCCCGGCCGACAGCCGCCATCCCTACGGGCACGGCAAGATCGAAAACCTTTCCGCCCTGGCTGAGACTCTGCTGCTGTTCCTGACCTGCTTCTGGGTGGTTTATGAAGGCGTGCAGCGGCTGCTGGACGGTGTCAGTCCCGTTACCCCGTCGCTCTGGGGTGTGGCCGTCATGGCCGTTTCCATGGGCGTTGACATCAACCGGGTGCGCATCTTGCGAAAGGTGGCCCGGCGGTACAAGAGCCAGGCCCTGGAGGCCGACGCCCTGCATTTCTCCACGGACATTCTTTCCTCGGCCGTGGTGCTGGTCGGCGTGCTGGCCGTATGGGTGGCCGCCGCCCTGAATCTGCCGGAGCCGCTCTACCGGGTACTGGCCCAAGCCGACACGGTGGCGGCCCTGGTGGTGGCTTTGCTCATCTTTCGCGCCAGCCTGCGCATGGCTGCGGAATCCATCAACACCTTGATGGATTCCGGGTCCACCAAGGAGCGGGGGGCTGTCGCCAAAGCCGTTCGAAAGGTGCCGGGCATCACGGCCGTGCGGCGGGTGCGCCTGCGCAACAGCGGCCCACAGACCTTTGTGGATTTGACCGTGGGCGTGGAGCCGGGCATTCGTGTCCGCGACGGGCACAGGCTGGCCCATGAAGCGGAACAGGCCGTGGCCGCCATCCTGCCGGGCGCGGACGTGTGCGTGCATGTGGAACCCATGAGCGCCCGCGCCGGGAAAGACGACAATCCCTTTTCCCTGGTGCAACGCATGGCCTCGGAACACGGCTTGGCGGTACATAATGTGCATGTGCTGCGCACCGGAGGATTATTTCATATTGAACTGCATGTGGAACTGCCCGGCGGCCTGCCGTATGCCGAAGCCTATGCGCGGGTGCGGCCCTTTGAGGATGACCTGCGCCGGGCGCTGCCCGGCGTGGAAGTGGTCAGCCACCTGGAGCCTGAGGGCGCGGCCAGCGCGTTGCACGCCGGAGCCGCCGTTTCCGTGCCTCTGGCCGAACTGGCCTGGCGGGAAGTGCGGTTGGCTGTGGAAAACGAGCCTTTACTCTGCGATCCGCACAAATTTTCCACCTACGAATTGCCGGAGCAGGGCATCTGCATTTCTTTTCACTGCGGCATCAGCGGTGAACTGAGCGTGGAGGAAGTCCACAACATCTGCGTGCGCCTGGAAAAACGGTTGCGCGGCGCCGTGCCGCCGCTGGGCAGGATTATTGTTCATGTGGAACCGGACGCCGCCACGGCAGCGCAACAGGCGGACTGAGCCTGTCCGAACGTCACTCCACTGTCGCCGGCGCGGTGGCGCCATCCGTAATGGCGATGTCGGCGGCCGCGATCAGTGCACGCCAGAGTTCCTCCATGCCCAGACGGCTGCTGGAGGAGGTCAGGACAGGCTTGACAGCCAGCAGATCCTGCCACTCCTTCTGTCGTGAGGAGCGTTCGCGCTGGCTGCATTTATCGGCTTTTGTCAGTACGGGCAGCAAGGGCAGGCGGCAGGTGCGGGCAAAGGAAGCCAGCTCGAGGTCAATCTTCTGCGGGGGCAAACGGCAATCCAGCAGCAAAGCCAGAGTCTTGAGCGTCTTGCAGTCCGTGAGGTAGTGCTCCAGCAGTTTCGCCCACTTGCGTCGCTCTTCGTGGCTGGCCCTAGCGTACCCGTAGCCGGGCAGATCCACAAGATAAAAATTCTGCGGCTCCACTTTATAAAAATTGACGGAGCGCGTTTTCCCCGGCGTGGCGCTGACCTTGGCCAGTTTTTTACGCCCGGCCAGGGCGTTGATCAGGGATGATTTACCTACATTGGAGCGCCCGGCAAGGGCAATCTGCGCCTCAGGCACGGCCAGAAGCTGATCCAGGGTATAGGCTGTTGTTTCCAGGATAAGGCTGACGGCCATATAAACCTCATGTAAAGCTTGAACTTTCAATCTTGACAAGCGGGCATTTTTCCACAAATATATTCAATTCGGAACAACGAGCGTTCGTGGAAGACCACGTCCGCCATACGGTAGCCGCTCTCGCGCCGCTTGGCAATTGAGATCGGCGTTATTTTCGCCCATACAGAACATGCCGCGGCATGGCAGGAGGAACGCATGTATTCAACCACCGACTTTCGCAAGGGCCTCAAGATCGAAGTGGAAGGCATTCCTTACGAAATAGTGGATTTTCAACACTTCAAGCCCGGCAAGGGCGGGGCCATGGTCCGCACCAAGCTGCGCAACATCCTCACCGGACGTATGCAGGACATCACCTTCCGTTCCGGTGAAAAAGTCGGCAAGCCCGACCTGGAAACCCGTGATATGCAGTTCCTCTATCGCCAGGACGACGAGCTGATTTTCATGGATATGACCAATTATGAGCAGCTGCAGATGGCCGCCGCTTCCACCGGCGGCAAGGAAGGCTTTCTCAAGGACGGGCAGGAATGCCGCGTGCTGCTCTACAAGAGCAGTCCCCTGGATATCGACATCCCGCTGAGCCTGGTACTGGAAGTTACGGAAACCGAACCCGGCGCCAAGGGCGACACGGTGAGCAACGTCACCAAGGCCGCCAAACTGGAAACCGGCCTCACGGTGCAGGTGCCGATTTTCGTGAACACCGGCGACCGGATCAAGGTGGACACCCGCACCAAGGAATATCTGGGCCGGGAATGATTTCAGCAGTTCTCTGTCCGGGAGGGTAGCTCTACGGACGCCCATAAATTCAGCCGCGAACTCTTCGGCCTTTTTCTGCTCTTCTGGGCTTTGCTGCTTTTGCTCAGCCTGGCCAGCTTCGATTCCAACGACCCTAGCCTCAATCACGTGGTCAGCGGCGTCGTGGCAGTGCAGAACAAGGCCGGATTGTTCGGCGCCTACGCGGCGGGCTTTCTCAACGATGTCTTCGGCGTGGCCGCCTTTCTCTGGCCGCTGGTCTTCGGCGCGCTGGGGGCGGCCTACGTTTCTCCGTCCTATGCCATGCACTGGTGGCGATGGTGCGGCTTTTTCCTGCTGACTGTCTGTCTGCTGGTCATGGGCGCGGCCTGGGATCTCTCCCTGGGCGATCTCTGGGGCGGCGGCATGGTGGGCAGCGCCCTGCATGACAACGCCAGCCGCTATCTGAGTCCCGGCGGTTCCGCCCTGTTATGGCTTTTTGTCCTGCTGGTGGGCCTGCAACTGGCCTGCAACATTTCCTGGTTCAGCCTGGCGGCGCGCTTCGCCCATTGGCTGCGCGGCAAGCTTGAGAAACAGCTCGACGGCAAATCCCAAGACGCCGAAAAAAGCTCTGAGGCCGAAATCCCGCGCCGGGCCTGGAAGCTGCCCCGGCTGCGTCTGCCGCAATGGTCTTTTCTGGCCCGGTGGCGGGACAAACTGGGAGATATTCACCCCACCGCCGATTCCCTGCCTGAAGTTTATGAGGAAAAGCATACTGCCGGGCCCGAAGACAGGGGTGCGTCGACATCCGCAAAAGCAGTTTCTTATACTTCGCCCGTTGTGGATGAGGACAATGACGATCCCTTCGCCGTGGCAGAAGATCTGAGCGGCGCGCCTGTTGCCGTCGTCACGCAGGAAGCGGACGAACCCCGGGAAAAAGATGCGCAGGATGCTCCCGAATCTGAGGCGGCAGTTGTAGCCGCTCCGGCTGCGGAAAAAGCCGAGCCCAAGAAGCATGTTTGGGACAATCTGATTTCCGCCGCGCTCGGCAAAAAGGCTCCTGTGCCGCTGCCCGCCCTGGATCTGCTTACGCCGCCTGCCAAGACCACCCCCAGCGGCCGCGAGGACCGTGAGGGCAAGGGCAAGGCCTTGATGGCCTGCCTCAAGGATTTCGACATTCAGGGCGAACTGGTGCGCATCACTCCCGGACCGGTAGTGACCATGTACGAGGTGCGCCCGGCCCCCGGCATCCGGGTCAGCCGCATCGCCAATCTCAGCGACGATCTGGCCCTGGCGCTCAAGGCCATGGCTGTGCGCATCCAGGCGCCCATCCCCGGTTCGGACACCGTGGGCATTGAAATTCCCAATGACAACCGGGAGACCGTCAACTTCCGGGAGCTGGCCGCCTCTGAAGCCTTCCGCAAGGGCTGCGGACCGTTGACCATGATTCTCGGCAAGGACATCGCGGGCAAGCCTTTTATGGCCGATCTGACCCGCATGCCGCATTTGCTGGTGGCCGGGGCCACGGGCGCGGGCAAGAGCGTTTGCCTCAACGGCATTTTGATTAGCCTGCTGTACCGCACCCAACCACAGGACATGCGCCTTTTGCTGGTGGACCCCAAGCGCATTGAAATGGCGGTCTACGCCGATGAGCCGCACCTGGTCCATCCCGTGGTCACGGAAATGGCCGAGGCCAAAAACGCCCTGGATTGGGCCGTGCATGAAATGGACCGCCGCTACGAGGCCATGGCCCGTCTGGGCGTGCGCAACGTGGCGGGCTTCAACCAGAAACTGGCGGCGTTTAAAAATGAACTGCCGCCCGATTTCTCGGACCTGGAGCCTTTGCCCTATCTGGTTATTGTCATTGACGAACTGGCCGATCTGATGATGACCGCCGCCCGCGAGGTGGAAACCAGCATCGTGCGTCTGGCCCAGTTGGCCCGCGCTGCGGGCATTCATATGATTCTGGCCACGCAGCGGCCCAGTGTGGACGTGGTCACCGGCCTGATCAAAGCCAACTTTCCCTGCCGGATATCCTTTCAGGTCACTTCCAAGCACGACTCGCGCACCATCCTGGATCAGGTGGGCGCTGAACATCTGCTGGGCCGGGGCGACATGCTTTTCAAACCCAGCGGCGGCCGTTTGCAGCGCCTGCACGGGCCGTTTCTGAGTGACGAGGAAGTGCAGTCCGTCGTGGCGCATTGGAAGAGGCATCTGAGCCCTTCCTACCAGGTGGATTTCGCCCAATGGGGCGTGGAAACCGCTTCAGGCCAGGGTGTTGGCGGGGGGGATGCGGCTCAGGATCCTTTATATGCCGAAGTGCAGGCCTTTGTCAGCGAGCAGGGACGGGCATCCATCTCTCTCGTGCAGCGGCGTTTCAAAATCGGTTTCAACCGCGCCGCTCGTCTGGTGGAACAATTGGAGATGGACGGCATTATCGGTCCGGCCGACGGCAGCAAGCCCCGGCCTGTGGTCAGATAACGCGCTGATGATTCAGCGGAGGTTCTAATGCGTATATCCGGCATGTTTACCGCAGCGGGCATTGCGCTTTGCGCACTGTTCTGGCTGTCCCCCGCCATGGCGGCTGATTTGGCCTCCGTCATCCAGGAGCGCTATGAGACGCTGAAGTCCTTTTCCGCGGATTTTGAACAGACGCTTACCCACAAGGAAAGCGGTTCTGTGGAACGGCGGCAGGGTAGCCTGCTGTTCCAGAAACCCCTGCTGATTCGCTGGAACACCGCCAAGCCGCATGAGGAAACCCTGGTGGTCACGGCCAAGGAAATCTGGGATTATCTGCCCGACGAGGAAGTGGCTTATCGCTATCCGCCCAGTCTGGTGCGCGATTCACGCAGCATTATCCAGGTAATTACCGGCCAGGCGGCGCTGACCAAAGATTTTGAAGTGAAGCCCGAAGGCGAGGAGCAGGGTTTGGCCAAGTTGCGCCTGTATCCCAAAGAACCCGCGCCGCAGATGGTGGAAGCCCTGATCTGGGTGGAGCCGGGCAGCGGCTACATCCGCCGGGCCAGTATTGTGGATTTTTACGGCAACACCAATGAGGTGCGCTTTACCTCCTTCAAACCCGACGCGCGTCTCAAGTCCTCGGATTTCAGCTTTACGCCGCCCAAGGGCATTGAGGTGGAGGATCGCATTGACCGGGATGTGCCGGAGCGGGAACTCTTCAAGTAAAAACGACTTTCACAGAAGCAAATTACAGTCAGCTTAGAGGGTTTCCATTCATAAAAAAGAGAGCGGTCCGGGGCAAGCATATCTGCCCCGGACCGCTCTCTCTGCATTCCGACAGCGTGATCTCCCGGTCAGCGCATCTGGGCTTGTTCAGGCTTGTTGCCGTATCCCAGCATGGATTGCATGTTCTGCACGCCCTTGCTCAGTGAATTCATGGCGTCGTCGAATTCACGCTGCAGGGAATCCATCAGTTCATGCACGGAAATGATCTTGTTCACCCGGAAGACATTGGCTCCGCAGAAGGCGAAACCACGCTCCAGATTGCCGCGCATGGCGCTGATCAGCGCCTGAGCGATGCAATATGGGGTCTTTTCCTGCTGGCAGGTGCTGACGCAGTGGAAAATGCACTTAAAGGGCTTTTTCAGCCCCTCGCGCGCGGCATTGATGAAATCGTTGGTCAACGCGCGGCCCGGCATGCCCACAGGGCTGCGGATGATGGTCACGTCTTCCTGCCTGGCCGCAAGATAGCTTTGCTTGAAGCGTTCGTCCGCGTCGCATTCATGGGTGGCCACAAAGCGCGTTCCCATCTGGACGCCGGCGGCTCCCAGATCCAGGAATTTTTTAATGTCCGCGCCGGTGTATACGCCACCGGCCGCAATAATCGGCACAGCTCGACCGAACTTGTCTTCAAAGGGTTTGACCGCTTCCACCACCTCGGGCACCAGAACTTCCAGCGCGTGCGCGGGATCCTGGATTTCCTCGGGTTTGAAGCCCAGATGACCGCCCGCTTTGGGGCCTTCCACCACAAAGGCGTCCGGCAGATAATTGAAGCGGGAGAGCCATTTTTTGGCAATAACCGTGGCGGCCCTGCCGGAGGAAACAATGGGAACGAGTTTGGTTTTGAACTCTTCCTTCTTTTCCTCGCAGAGCTGCAGCAGGTGGCGCGGCATGTCCAGCGGCAGTCCCGCGCCGGAAAAAATGATATCCGCCTTGTGCTCAATGGAGGTGCGCACCATCTGGCTGAAGGTGGTCAAAGCCACCATGATGTTGACGCCGATAATGCCGTTGGAAAGTTCGCGGGCCTTGATAATTTCATTGCGCAGGGCGCGCAGATTGGCTTCCAGAGGATTTTTGGCCACATCCGGCTCTTTCATGCCGATCATGGCTCCGGCAATGACGCCGATGCCGCCCTGGTTGGCGACAGCCGACGCAAGACCGGAAAGAGATATTCCCACGCCCATGCCGCCCTGAACGACGGGCACTTTAGCCGTGAGATTGCCGATTTTCAAAGAAGGGAAGGGCATTGTGACAAGACCTCCGTCTTGAACCAGTACGGGGTCCGCCGTCGGCCCCCCGGCCGACATCTGACGGTTATCCCCAACCATTTGGCAATTAGCATAGAACGAAAAGTCACAAGGCGCAATAAGACGGAGCGGGTAACGGCAATTTTTTCATGCCGAACCGCATTCTGCCCGCCCTGTTTGTCATGCCGTTCATTGCAGAACATTAATAACTATACCGGAAAAACTAATTTTCAACAGCTGCTTTCCCGCAGTATGCCACCACAGTGATCGTTTTTCCTGACTTTTCGTGTTTATTACACCTGTACGTAACTGAATCCACATCATATTTCATTCTCTATTTATAAGAACGACAAAGAATTAGTCAAGAATAGTCAATGCGGGTACGGACGGGAGAACAGAAATGAAAATACTGTATGCGCCCGTGTTCAGGCCGCGCACAATCCGGCATACGGGCACCAGGCGCAATGCCTGTCGGGCCGGGCCGCGAAATGCGGAGCGCTTTCCAGGTGGCGCAGCACCAGCGCCAGGCTGAGGTCGCAGTAGCCGAGAGCCTCCGCCAGATCTTCGTCCGCCAGCCCACCGAAAAGGGGGATTTCCGCCCCATCTTCCTTAAGTTCCACCAGGGCGGCATCGCCGGGATTTCCCATTTTTCCGGCCATGAGCATGGACAGGTAACAGGGCAATTGCAGGCTGGGCAGACGCTCGCGCAATTCCTCAAACAACGCTTCCGGAGAAGCATCCTGCTCCGGGGCACAGGCCAGGGCCACCTTCTGAAAGAAGGGGGCATCGGTCCAGAGCCCGCCGTCGTGCCGTTTGATGCCGCCGGTCTTGTAGTCCAGCACATGCAGCTGGCCGTCGCGCCGGTCCAGACGGTCAAGGGTGCCGGTAAAGGCATAACTGCGCCCGTTAAGCGCCAAATCCGCAGTCAGTTTTTCTTCCAGAGCCAGGATCAGCGTGCTCTCGGGCTGTTGCGCCAGAAAGCGCTCCAGACGCAACGGCGCGGCCGTTTCCAGCATCAGGCAACTGTCCGCCGGGAGAAGGCGGCGCAGATCCGCCGCTTCCAGAGCTTCGTAGAAGCGGGCCCGCACGGTTTCCATGGAAATGTCGCCCCGCCGCACTTCCTTATGCAGATAGGGTTCGTACAGCGCGCGCAACGTATTGTGAATGCATATGCCCACGGCCGCCGGATCGTCGCCCTCGTTGATTTCCCGCTGGGGTGCGAGGCGGCAGAGGTATTGCCAGGCGAAGCGCAAGGGACATTGCAGATAAACATCAAGGCGAGTGGCGGAAAGCGGTTCGCGCAGAAGCTTTTGTACCGCCGCGTCCAGGCCCGCCCGGCGTTCCAGGCTTTTGGGCCGGGTCTGGGTGGCGCGCACCGTGCAGCGCGCCGCGGCCAGCGGCGCCTCACCGGGTGCGAGCAGCGCGCCCCGGCGCTGTTCCTCCTCCCAGATCAACTGCTCCACAAAGCGACTGCGGCTTTTTTTGCCGTCAAAGAGCGCGGAACGGCTGATGCCCTCCTGCCAGAAAAAATGCACTTCATCGGCTCCGGCGCACAAACGGTAGAGCGTATGCGCCGCCGTGCGCTCGCGGCGGCGGGCGTCGGGCAGGCCCAGAACCTGGCGCAGGGAATCCGGCAGCAACGGGTCCTGAGCCGGATTACCGGGCAGTTTGTCGTCCGTGGCGTCCACGATCAGCACGCGCTCAAAGTGCAGCAGGCGGGTTTCCAGCATGCCGAGCACCTGCAGACCCGTGAGCGGCTCAGCCTCAAAGGGCACGCGCTCCTGCTCCAGCACCTGGCGGGTGATGCCGTGCAGCACGGTCGGCGGAAAAGGCGTTTGCGCCAGGCAGGTTTCGCGCAGAATGGGTTCGGCGTGGCGCATCAGACGGTACATGGCTTCCGCATCCAGAGGAAAATGACGCCACATCTCGCCGCCGTAGTCCAGCAGGAAATCACAGATGCCGCGCAGGCATTCGGCCATGTCCGCTGTGGTACGTGCGGCGGACACGGCGTCCAGCATGACCGACAGGCATCGGGAAAACAGCGCGGCCAGAGGCTCGGGCAAGGCGGCGCGGCATTCGTCAGCCAGGGTCGGCAGATCCACAAAACGGCTGCCCGTGCGGACCAGATTCTCCAGACGGCGCAGGGCGTCGCACAACGGCAGGCTGCGGCCGTCCGCATCATCCGCCTTGAGCATGTTCAGATAGGGATGCCGCAGACATTGCAGCAGGTCGCGCCAGTAATAACGCCCGTCCTCGGAACGCCCGGCCTGCAGGCGCAGCAGGGCGTCCAGCAAACGGTTGAGGGGCGAGCGGGGCAGGGGATAGCCCATGGACACGTTGACGTCTTTGTCCGGCAGATGGTGCAGCACGGGCATGAGCAAGGCGCTGTCCGTCAGCACCACGGCGGTTGAAGGCGTAGCGGCATCCGGCTTGTCAGCCAGGGTCCCGCGCAGGGCCTGGAGCTGCGAATGGCAGTCATACCCGGCGAAAAAAGACAAACGCGGCTTGTGCGCCGCCTCCTGCGGATCGGGTTCCAAGGCTAGGCGCGCGCGGGCCTGCCAGCGCCGCAGCCAGGCCGCGTGTTCGGCGCAGGCCCAATGTGCGGGGGCATTTCCGGCCAGAGCCGGATCACTGTGCAGGCAAATGTGCGCTCCCGCCCGCCAGAGAGCGCGCAGAAGCCTGTCCTCCGTGCCGGTCAGCACGGAAAAGCCGGCCACCAGCACCGGTCTGTCCGGGGCGGGGACGAGCAGCGGCGGGATTTGCGACGCATGGCGGCCAGCCATGTACTGATCCAGGCCCGGCGTGGTCCACTGGCGCTCGTCCAGGGCTTTCAGATAGGCGCGGCCGATCCGCCCCAGCGCTCCCAGCAGGGCTGCGGCGGTTGCGGCCACTTCATTCTCCACGTAGGCCAGATCGGCGGCTTCCAGTCCTTGGCCGAGCATTTCCTCCAGCAGAGCGGCCAGACGCAGCCCCCAGGGCAAAAAAAGCGCCATGTCCATGCGCGCGAAACGAGCGGAAAGGGCCGCGTCCTCCCCGGTCAGAGACTGTACGCAGCCGTGGAGCAGAGCCACGCGGTCCAGCAGGTTGGCCGTGTGCAGCGGCGCATCGCTGGCGCCGCTCCGCCAGATCTTCACCATCTCGGACAGTGTGAGGACTTTGGGCAGCAGGCGCGGGCCGCCTTCCTGGGCATAGAGCTGCAGAAGATAGCGCCAGGGACGGTTGTGCGGCACGATGAGCAGGGCCGAGCCGGGCCGTCCGCCGCTGCATTCTTCCAGCATTGCTTTAAGATCGGGCAAAAAAGCTCGCTGCCAGGGAAAAATCAAAAAGGGCGTCGCGCTCATGCTCTGCCCCCGGCTGTCGGCAGAAGCGCGCCGCACGTTTCGCAGAGTGCTGAAACCTTGTCCGCCTCCACCAGCTGGAAGCGCCGCTGGTCCAGGTAGATCAGCAGGCCGCGCGCCGTGCCGCTACAATCGCCGCACTGTTCCAGACAGGCCAGATAGCGGCGAACCTGAAGAATATGTTCCTGTTCAGGACGGCCGCTTTTATAGTCGATGACCAGCGGGCCCCAAGCTTCGCGCACCAGCAGGTCCATACGCAGCACATGCCCCTGCCCGTCCATGAGCGACTGTTCGGGCCAGCCGTACGCAAGCCAGCGTGCGGCCTCGGGCTGAGCCGCGAACCAGGCCAGAGCTCCGGCCAACGACTTGCGCAGGGCTGCGTCGTCGGGCACGGGCAGAGGGAAATGGCGCAGGCCGAAGAACAGGGCGGACCTGGCGTCCTCTTCCGCATGGCCGGTGATGCGCAGATGTTCCAGACAGAAATGGAGCAGACTACCGCGGTCCTCGGTTTTGAACGCAAAGCCGCCCAGAGGGTTACGGAAGATTTTCAGACGCGGCAGCCACTGCATGGGCCGCCAGCCCTGTTCCGCCGCAGCCGTATCGGCGCAGAGCGTGGAGGACGGTTCAAGGCTGGCCGCATCGTCCGGTATGGCTGTCGGCAGGTCCTCCGGCGGCGCGCCCTGACTGTAGGGCAAGGCCAGACCGGCTTCCTGCCAGAGAATGTCCAGAGCCGCGCAGAGCGAGCCGGATTTGTCCTGACTCGGCGTGCCGGTGCGGAAAATATGCAGTTCGTCCCTGGCCCTGGTAAAGGCTACGTAAAGCAGATCCAGATTTTCGCAGGCCTGCCGCGCCAGATCCTCATAGTAGATTTCACCCAGCGCCTTGCGGTTGGGCACGACCATGCGCAGGCCCTCGCGCTCCAGCAGGACGGGACGGCCCGCCGGACGCACGCTGAAGCCGGTCCAGGGCAGAATCACCACCGGAGCTTCCAGCCCCTTGGATTTATGGATGGTCATCACGCGCACGGCGTTCATGTTTTCGGGCATGGGCACCTTTTCTTCGCCGCTTTTGTCCCGCCAGTGCTCCAGAAAAGTGGATAAGGTGGCCAGACCTTTTTCTTCCGCGCTGTGCAGCACTTCCATGAAACGACGCAAAAAGGTACGCGCTTCCGGGAAGCGCTTTTCCACTTCCAGATGCGCGAACCATTCCAGCACCGTGTCATAGGGCGTCATCAGGCCGGACTGTCCGTGGAAGGGCGCGAGCAGATCCTGCCATATCCGCGGCCAGCGCCGCTTGAAACGCAGGTAAAGAGGGCCGCGCCCGGAGTCGGCGCACCAGCCGTGCAGCGCCTCCCAATCAAGTTCTGCCACCTGGGGGTGCTCCAGCACGATGGAACCCGTGAGCAGGGTCCAGAAAGCGATATCGTCCTCGGGGTTGTCCAGAAAAGCCAGCAGGGCCACGGTCTGGACAATAAGCGGATGCTCGGCCAGCAGCAGGCTGTTCTCCGTAATGACCGGAATGCCCTCGCGCACCAGGCCTTCGGCCGTCACGCGGGCGGTTTCGTTGCCCCGCACCAGCACCAGCACGTCGGACCAGGCGCGGCGCGGGCCGATTTCGTCCCGCAGCAGTTCGCAGAGGCGTTCCAGCACGAGTTCACGCAAATCGTCCTGCGACGCCCCCTGTATATCCTCCGCCCGCACCAGGCCGCCATTGCGGGCTTCGGGCGGGCATTGTTGCGCCGTGGCCGCGAAGGCCCTATTCAGGCGTTGTGTGGCGGCGGCCAAGACATCCTGCGGCGTGTCGGCGGGCAACAGGGCGGCAAGAACGCGCTGTGCCGTGATCACGTTTTCCAGCGGCGCGAAAATCCGGTTGTTGTGCTCCACCACTTCACGGCGGCTGCGCCAGTTGCGGGGCAGATTACGACGCTCCCCGCCGGGGGCCAGCCGGGTCAGGCCCTGATCCTCAAACACCGCGTCGAACAGTTCCGGTTCGCCGCCGCGCCAACCGTAGATGGACTGTTTGACGTCCCCCACCCAAGTCAGGGAACCGCCGCGCGACAGGGCTTCCTCCACCAAAGGACGCAAAGCCTGCCACTGTTCGCGGCTGGTATCCTGAAATTCGTCCACTAGAAAGTGGGTCAGGCGCGTGCCCAAGCGGCAGAGCGCTTCCGGCACGCCGCGTTCGCCTTCAAGCACCTCCTGTGCCAGACCCGGCACCAGCAGGCCGGGCAGCGCGCCTTCCTGTTCCTGATTTTGCAGAAAAGCGCTCACCAGCGCCCGGGCAAGGCGCACAAAAGGAGAGATGCGCAGAGCCTGCACAATCAACTCGCCATCCACAGCCCGGCGGCGGGCATTGGCCGCATAGGCGGCAAAAGCCCGCGCCGCCTCCTGCGGCACCACCGCGCCTTTGAGAAACAATTCCTCGGGGGTCTCCTTAACGGCGAAAGCGGAAGAACATTTGTCCATCCGGCCCTGAGCCAGTTGTTCCACCGCGCCCAGAGCAGGTTTTTTCCAGCGCAGGCCCGCAGCCTGAGCGGCGGTCAGAAGTTCCCGCGCGGCGCGTGTAGCGGCCGCGTCCATTTCTTGAAGCTTTCCTTTAAGAATCGGCTCCGGCGTCAAATCCTCAAAGCGGCCCAGCAGCACGTCGTCCAGCAAATCCCGCAACTGGCGGAGCAGTTTTTCCCCGGCCAGAAAGCCTTTGCTCCTGCCATGCACCACCAAGGCACGGCAGGCATCGCGCAAAAGATCGCGCATGGCCGCATCGTCCCGCCAGGCCCGCTCCAGAAAAAGTTCCAGATAGGGAGTCAGTGCTTCTTCGGTGGCGAACACCGGCTGGAAGTCAGGATGAAGATTCAGCTCCAGAGCGGCGGCGCGCACGATGAGGTGCAAGAGGCTGTCAATGGTGCGGATGTTCAGCGCGCTCAGGTCGCGCATGATCACATCCACCCAGCGGCGGGCTTCGTCGGCGTCAAGGGGGAGGTCGCTGGAGCGCATGCCCAGAGCCGCGCTTTTCAGTCGGCGGATGACGCGCTCGCGCATCTCGGCGGCGGCGGCATTGGTGAAGGTGACGGCCAGGATATCGCCCCAGCCGCACTGTCGGCCTTCAGGAGCCAGCGCGCAGGCCGGGGAAGCCGCCACACCGGCCGTGTGCCCGCATTCCATCAGGCGCAACAGAAAACAGCGGGTCAACTCATAGGTTTTACCGGAACCGGCCGAGGCCTTGACCTGGCAAAGACGCGACATGAAAAAACGCTCTATTCGGGCGGCAGCATGCCCTTGAGCATGCCCTGTCCCGTGGATTCCAGCACCGCGCGCCAGAGATCGGAATAAATATTCAGCTTGCGGCGCGTGCGGGTGACCAGTTCCAGCGGCAGATGCACGTAGCGGTCCTGAAGTTTGGCCACCACCATATCAGTGCGCCCGGCCATGGCCGCATGCACGGCGTATTGGCCCAGAAAGCCGCAGTATACCTTGTCGTTGGCATTGGCGGGCACGGAACGGATGATGTAGCTGGGGTCGATGTATTTGATGGAATGTTCCATCCCGCGGTCATTGAGGTAACGGTGGATTTCCTTGCGCAGCAGGTCGGCTATTTCACCCAGCACGGGATTGCCGGAGGCGTCCGTACCGGCGTTGTGCTCCAGCAGATGCTGGCCCGCGCCTTCAGCCGCCACGATGACCGCGTGTCCCCTGTCCCGCAGGCGCTCCTCCAGGGCGGGCAGCAGACCGCCTTCGCCTTCCAGGATGAAAGGCGCTTCCGGAATCAGCACGAAGTTCACTTCCTTGAGGGCCAGCGTGGCCCGCGCGGCGATAAAGCCCGACTCCCGGCCCATGAGCCTGACCAGGCCGATGCCGTTGGGGGTGCCGCAGGCCTCGGTATGGGCGCACTCAATAGCCTCGGTGGCTTTGAACACGGCGGTTTCAAAGCCGAAGGACTGGGGGATGAAGTTGATGTCGTTGTCAATGGTTTTGGGAATGCCTATCACCGTGATTTTCAGGCCCCGGTTCTGTATTTCCCGGCTGATGGACAGGGCGGCCTTCATGGTGCCGTCGCCGCCGATGACGAAGAGGGCGTTGACGTTGCAGCGCTCCAGCGTGTCCACGATTTCCTCGGGCGACTGCGGCCCGCGCGACGAGCCCAGGATGGTGCCGCCGAAACGATGAATGTCGGCCACCACTTCCGGCGTCAGCTCCCGCAGGCTGTGCCGGTATTTGGGGATAAAGCCTTCCAGCCCGTAGGGAATGCCCACGATGGAAGGCACCTTATAGGCATGGTAGGCCTCCATGACAATGGCGCGGATCACGTCGTTGATGCCGGGGCACAGGCCGCCGCAGGTGACGATGGCGCACTTGGCGCGGGAGGAGTCGAAATAGAGCTTCTTACGCGGTCCGGCCGCCTCAAAGGAGACGACGCAGGCATCTCCCTTATGCTCGCTCAGTTCCTCATCCACAAAAATCTGAATGCTTTTGTCGTCTGCCCAAGTGCGGTAGGGCAGGCGCGACTCCAGCTTGCAGGGGCCAAGGGTGCGGATGCTCGTATCCAGCGCGCATTCTTCCATGATCTGCCTCATAAAAAGGTAAAACGCTTATTTGCTCAAGTCCAACTCGGCGGCCCTGGCGTGCATGGCCTCAATGGCCAGAGCCAGAAATTCGTCCAGTTCCAGCCCGGCGTTGGCGCACTGGCGGATATTGTCCCGGTTCACGCTGGCGGCAAAAGCTTTGTCCTTCATCTTTTTCTTGATGCTTTTGGGCTCCATGCCTTCCAGGCCGGTGGGGCGCATGCGCGCCGCTGCGCTGATGAGTCCGGTGACGGTTTCGCCGCAGCGCAAGGCATAATCAAAACGGCTTTGCGGTGTCGCGCCGTTCATTTCGCCGTTATGGGCACGGATGGCGGCGAGGGCCTCTTCCGGCAGTTTGCCGGACAGCAGCTCAGCGCTCTCCAGGCCGTGCCGCTCGGGCGCTTCAGCGGTGGAAGGGTAGTCCAGATCGTGCAACAGGCCGGTCAGGCCCCAGAGTTCCTCATCCTCGCCGAAACGGCGCGCCAAGGCGCGCATGATGGCCTCGGCGGCCAGTGCGTGCTGCAAAAGCGATGTCGGCGTGCCCTGATCCGCCAGCAATTTCAAGGCGTCATCTCTTTCGATCATTCTTCGTCTCCCCTTTATGCCGCAAATGTAAAACAGGGGGGCAGCTATGGCAAGGCGGGAGGTTCCGCGTATGCTTTTCCCGGCTGGACAAAAGCGGGCGCTCGGGTAAAATCAACCAATAGGGTAATGTCGATCGTATTTTTGACGGAGCGCATCAACAATTTTTGTGCAACATGAATATCCTTCTGGTGGATTGCAATTTTGGAGAAATGCCGGGTCATACCGTGCGCAGGGTCAACCTCAAAGGCGAGGGTGGCCTTGTACCGGTACGGCGGCTTCTGCGTGGCCCCGACGCCTCGGGGGAAAAGTTCAGGCCCGATCTGCTTGTGCAGATGGAACATTTGGCACGCAGGATTTTTTTGAGCGGTCTGGAGGAACTGGATTGTCCCAAGATTTTTTGGGCTCTGGACAGCCATCTGAATCTCTTCTGGCAGCGCTGGTATGGCCGGCTTTTCGACCTTGTTCTGACGCCCCACCCGAACTTGTTCAATTCATTGCCGGCGGCATGGCGGCTGCGGAACGATGCGCGCCCTTTCGCCATGCCGGGCTTCGGACGCGCATGGCGTTCTCATGCCCAGCGTCGCCAAACGGCCGCCTTTGTGGGCGTCATTGATCAAAACCGTCCCCGGCGATCCCGCTTCGCGCAATTTTTACAACAACGCCACCATGTGGACGCCCGCCCGCTTTCTTTTCAGGCCATGCTGGATTTATACGACGACACCCGCATCCTCCCCAATGAATCCATTTGCCGGGAATTCAACTTCCGCATCATGGAGGGGGCTTCCTGTGGTTGTTGCGTGCTCACCGAAGATATCGGGGAAGATTTGCACGCCCATTTTGAGCCGGGCAAAGAAGTGCTCACCTATCGGCACGCTCTGGAACTTGACGAACTCCTTTCTTTTTTCTCCGTACGCCCGGCCTTGACGGAAAAAATCGGTCAGGCGGCGCAACGGAGAGTGCAGATGAACCACCTGCCGGAGCACCGTGCTTCCGAACTTATCCGTATATTCCGATCCTTCTCCGCGCGGACCTGCGCCCCCGGCGAATCGGAACGGATTTTCGCTCTGGCTTGCGTCCAGTGGGCGAGAGGCAATCCCGCATACCGAAAGCATCTGCCGTCATTGGCGGCGCTGCTTGAGCGTCAGGACATCCACCACGATGTCACGGCCATGCGCCTGCGCCTGCTCCTTGAGAGCGGTCGCATGGAAGACGCGCGGAATCTGCTTTCAGAGATTCTCGCACCTGAAAGCTGCGGGCCGGATTTTTCCCCTGACGCTGAAGCTTCTCTTGATATCCATACCGTCTGTGCCGTTGCGGCCCTTCGCCTGGGAGACTTGCCCGCGTTTCAGGCCTGCTGGCGGCGTCAGCACGGTAAAAAGACGGAGCTGCCCGCGCCCGCGAATCTTTTTCAGGGTTGTTTGGCCTGGGCGGATATGCTGGCGCGCGCAGGGCGTCTTTGTCAGCCGGGTTTTCAGTTCGATCCGGCGCGAGACTGTCCGGAAAGCGCCTTGGAGATGTTTCTCATGGCGGAGCAATGGATTCCGGATGAGGAAAACCGTCGGCTGTGGGTCCGGAAGATGACTGAATGCTGCGACAAAACCCCTCTTCTTTCTCTTGCGGTCAACTGCAATGCCCGCCGTAGTCTTGATGCTCCGGAAGACTGGCGGGCAAGTCTGGATTATGCCTTGGCTTGCCTGCGCAGCTTCCGCTTGGAGGAAGGCCTTGCTGAGGTTGAGGCGGCATACGGGCTGGCCCGTAACGCCGGACAGGAAGCTGAATTCCGTCTCGCGGCCGACCGGCAGGGCATTCGTTGCACGCGGTTCACAACACCAACGGGCCCGCGTTCTTTCCCGACTTTTTCATAAAAGGAATCCATGCTGCACATCAGCCATATCAAAACCTCCTCGCTGGCCGATTATGTCGAACCCCGCGCCCATGACACTATTATTGTCATGCCGACCACGGATATGAAACTGGCCCGGAGGGCCGCCGAGGTCATGAGCAGGCGCACGGATCGGGAAGGCCTCCTTGTCATTGCTGAAGATGACCTTCGTTTGGGATTCATCGCCACGGCCAACAGCGTTTATAATAAAACGCGGTCCGCCTGCTTCGGCTACGTGGCGCAGGACGCCTTCGCGGGCCAGTACTGGCTGGACTATGGCCTGCATGCATTAGAAAAAAGCCGGGCCGGACTCCTTGCGTTCAATGACGGAAGATTTTTCGGAAAGATCGCGGTGTTCGGGCTGGCAATGCGCCGTTGGCTGAAAAGCGTCTATGGCCAAGGTGTTTTTTACACGGGCTACCACTCGCATTTCGCGGATACGGAACTCTCCGTCATAGCCCTGGCAAGCGGCAACCTTGTATTCAACCCTAACGCCCTGCTGGTGGAGGTGGATTACGAAAAACACCTCCACGGCAATGACCCCGCTGATGAAAGTCTTTACAGAGAGCGGGCGGGGCAAGGCTTTGACGGAAGAATCGAGCCTTTTACTCCTGCCTGAGCCTTGCCGCCGTCTCCGGGTGGAATAGATTGGTAATGTCTTGCCTCCAAATGTGTCGAATGATGCGCTACGGCTGCCCTGTGTTGACAGCAAGGCCGATATGGCCGAAAAGTAATCCTTTGGGCAGACTTTTTTGACGCTTTTACCGCAGTGATGTTTATGTCTATATTCGGTGTTAAATTCCGCGCGCTCGGGCAGACGAACTATTTTTCCGGACCGCCGGAGCTCAGGCGCGGCGACCACGTCCTGATTGAGGCCGATCAGGGCCTGACCCTGGCTGAAGTGGTTTCCGGTCCGCTGGAGAGCCTGCCCGGCTCTGAAGAGCGGGACCTGCCTTCCATTCTGCGGCAGGCGGGGCCCGCGGAAGAAGACACCGGCCGGGAAAACGCGACTCTTGCCCGCGAGGCCACGTTTTTTTGCCGCCAGTGCATCCGCGATCGCCGTCTGGATATGAAGCTGGTGGACGTGGAAGTGTTTTTTGACCGCAGCAAGCTGATTTTTTACTTTACCGCGCCCGCGCGCATCGACTTCCGCGATCTGGTCAAGGATCTGGTGCGCGAATACCGTGCCCGTATCGAGCTGCGCCAGATCGGCGTGCGGCATGAGACCCAGATGGTGGGCGCAGTGGGCAATTGCGGCATGGTCTGCTGCTGTCGGCGCTATCTGCGCAAATTCGCGCCGGTGACCATCCGCATGGCCAAGGAACAGAACCTCTTTCTCAATCCCGCCAAAATTTCCGGCATCTGTGGCCGTCTGCTTTGCTGCCTTTCCTACGAGCAGGAAAATTACGATCATTTCCACCGCAACTGCCCGCGTCTGGGCAAAAAATACCAGACCGACCGGGGCGGCATGAAGGTGTTGCGGGCGAACATGTTTCGCAACTCCCTGTCCGTGCTCACGGAAAACAACGAGGAACTGGAGCTGAGCCTGGACGAATGGCAGGCTCTGGCGCCCCATCGTCCCGAGCCGCAGCAGCAGGGCGGTCAGCCCAAGCAGGCAGCCAAGCCCCGCCAGGGCGATGGCCTGCTGGTGGTTTCCGTAACGCCCGACACGGTGGAAGACCCCGGCCTGTTTGACGATCTCTTGCCCCCCGCCGAAAGCGGGCGGGCTGGGGAGGCGGAGCAGCCGCCTGCGGCCGGTTCGGCGGAAAACCGGGAGGAAAGAGGCGACGCGCCAAGTCCACCCGGCGAGCCCGGCAAAAGCCGCCGCAAGCGTCGGCGCAAGCCGTCACAACGCCCGGAAAACGGGTAGAAGTCATTTCATAACGGACTGCTATCGGCGGCCGAGAGCCTGCCACGGCGGCAACATCCGCCGTGAACGAGCCGAAAACATGGTTTTCGGCGAAGTGATCCTCATAAATCGCCCGAGGGCGATTTTGAAATGAGCTGTAGAGACTGAATTCAAGCCAACAGCACGGAGCCTTGTGTGAAAAGCTTTTTCATCACCACGCCCATTTACTACGTCAATGCCAATCCTCATCTGGGGCACGCCTACACCACGGTGGTGGCGGATTCTCTGGCCCGTTTTCACAAACTCCAGGGGGAGGACACGCTGTTTCTGACCGGCACGGACGAGCACGGCGACAAAATAGTGCAGGCCGCCGAAAAGCAGGGCCAGACCCCCAAGGAATTCGTGGACGCCGTCAGTGCCCGTTTTCAGGCGCTCTGGCCGCAACTGGGCGTTGCCAACGACCGTTTCGTGCGCACCACCGACGAGGCGCACAAGCGCGCGGTGCAGGACTTTCTGCAAAAAGTGTATGACGCCGGCGACATCTATTTCGGCGAGTTCGGTGGCCATTACTGCTACGGCTGCGAACGTTTCTACACCGAAAAAGAGCTGGAAAACGGCCTCTGCCCCCAGCATCTGACCAAGCCGGAATTCATCAGCGAAAAGAACTACTTCTTTCGCATGTCCAAGTATCTGCCCTGGCTGCGGGAGCATATCGCCCGGCATCCGGACTTCATCCGGCCCGAGCGCTACCGGACGGAAGTGCTGGCCATGCTGGAATCCGGCGCGCTGGAGGATCTCTGCATCTCGCGCCCCAAAACGCGCCTGACCTGGGGCATTGAGCTGCCGTTTGACAAGGATTACGTCTGCTACGTCTGGTTCGACGCCCTGATCAACTATATCAGCGCGCTGGGTTGGCCCGACGGGCCGGACTACGCCCGTTACTGGCCCGGCGAACATCTGGTGGCCAAGGATATCCTGAAACCGCACGCCGTGTTCTGGCCCACCATGCTCAAGGCCGCCGGTCTGCCGCTGTACAAGCACCTCAACGTGCACGGCTACTGGCTCTCACGGGACACCAAGATGTCAAAATCCCTGGGCAATGTGGTGGACCCCCTGGAAACGGGGCAGCGCTTCGGGCTGGATGCCTTCCGTTATTTTCTGCTGCGCGAGATGCACTTCGGTTCCGACGCCAGCTTCAGCGAAGAGGCGCTCATCGGCAGGATCAACGCCGATCTGGCCAACGATCTGGGTAATCTTTTCAGCCGGGTGCTTTCCATGACCGCCAAGTATTTCGGCAGCCGCGTGCCGCAGCCCACGCAGCAGGAGCCGGATGACGAGGCCATCGTGGAGCTCTGCGCCACAGCCATGCGCAATTTCTCCCAGTTGTTCGGCAACGTGCAGTTTGCCCAGGCCCTGGAATCCCTGTGGGAACTGGTGCGCGCCCTGAACAAGTACGTGGACAGCCAGGCCCCTTGGGCTTTGCACAAGCAGGGGAATATGGAGCGGCTTGCCACGGTCATGTATATTCTGCTGGCGGCTATGCGCAAAATCGCCATCTGCCTCTGGCCGGTCATGCCCGACGCCTCCCGTCAGATGCTGGAACAGTTGGGCCAGCCCACGGAAAAAAATCTGCCCCCGGTAACCGGCCTGGAAGAAGAAATCACCTGCTTCGGCGGGTTGGGCGCGGGCACGCATGTGGCGGCCGCGTCCAATCTTTTTCCGCGCATCGACGTGAAGAAAAAGACCGAGGCGGAGGACAAGAACGCCGCCGCGCCAAAGGTTCAGGAAAAACATAAAGAAAAAAAGGCGGACAAGTCCGCCGCTGCTGCGGAGGTTCCCGCGCCTTCCACGGAAGCGGGGCGGTCTGAAGTGGATTTTGACCACTTCAAGGCTCTGGATCTGCGGGTGGGCACGGTGCGTGTTGCGGAGCGGCACCCTAACGCGGATCGCATCCTCCGTCTGGAGATTGATTTCGGCGAAGGGCAGCCGCGCCAGATTCTTTCGGGACTGGCAGAATACTACGAACCCGAGAATCTGGTGGGCAGGCAGGTCTGCGCCGTGCTGAATCTCGCGCCGCGCAAAATCCGGGGGCTGATGTCCTACGGCATGGTGCTTACCGCCCAGGGCGGGGACGAACTCAGCCTGCTGGCTGTTGCCAAGCCCGTGCCTGACGGCAGTGAAATCGCGTAAGGTCTGCTGACGCCAAACGTTGACGAAAAAAAGAACGGAACCTCAGTTGAGCTTCTGCTCACTGCGTAAAAGACGCTCCAGGGCTTCCGCGTCCACAGGCGTGAGATTGAAGCGCATGCCCGCTTCGTCCAGCAGGCTGGGCAGGCTTTTGCCGGGGTCGTGTTTGCGTTCCTCCTGCAGATAGGCGAAAGCTCGACGCACAAGTTCACTCTTGGGCATAATGGTCGGCATCGGGGTAGTCCTCACTTTTTTTGTTACATAGCCACGGTACGGCTTTTTGGCAATGCCGCGCCGGCACTGCCGCAACGCGGACGGACAACGAAAAACAGCGGACACCGCGCCACGGCGGCCCGTCCGGAGGCCAGATATGGATAATCTGCTCACCGCTCTTATTCTGAGCATAGTGGAGGGACTGACCGAATTTCTGCCGGTTTCCTCCTCGGGCCACCTGATTCTTGTGGGCGACCTGCTCAACTTTGTGGGCGACCGGGCCGCCACGTTTGAAGTGGTCATCCAGCTCGGGGCCATCATGGCTGTGGTGGTGCTGTACTGGAAGCGCTTCTGGGGCCTGGTCCGGCCCCAGCCCTATGTGCGCTTCGCCGGCATGCGCGGCATCTGGCTGCTGATCCTTACTTCGCTGCCCGCCAGCGTGATGGGCCTGCTGTTCCACTCCATGATCAAGGAATATCTGTTCCGGCCCGCCACCGTGCTCATCGCCCTGGTGGTGGGAGCCGTGTGCATGATCCTGGTAGAGCGGCGCAAGCACAAGCCCACCTGCATCAGCCTAGACGATATGACGCCGCGTCTGGCACTGGGCATCGGCTGTTTTCAGTGTCTGGCCCTCTGGCCCGGCTTTTCGCGCTCGGCGTCCACCATCATGGGCGGCATGCTGCTGGGGGCAAAACGGCCGCTGGCGGCGGAATATTCTTTTATCGCGGCGGTACCCATCATGGTGGCGGCCACGGGTTTTGACATGCTCAAGAATCTCAGCCTGTTCACGGCGGCGGATATTCCCTTTTTCGCCGTGGGCATGGTGGGTTCCTTCATTTCGGCCCTGCTGGCGGTGAAGGCATTCGTGGCCCTGGTGGGGCGGATGACCCTGGTGCCCTTTGCCGTTTACCGCCTGCTGATCGCACCCTTTATCTATTATTTCATGGTTAATTGACGGGCGGCGCAAAAAGCGCTTGCCAAGCAGAGGCAAATTGTATAAACAAATCGACGCGTCGCCACCGGACGCAGTATGGCAAGGTAGCTCAGTTGGTCAGAGCATGCGGTTCATACCCGCAGTGTCGGGGGTTCAAATCCCTCCCTTGCTACCAGAAAAACAAACCCGGACGTTGTGAAAACGCCGGGTTTTTTCTTTTTCTGAAACGAAAATTTCCCATAACAAACCGCCACGCCAAGGCCCCCGCGTTGATTCAGCGCGGGACCTTGGCGTTCATGGGCGCTTTCAACGCCTTTCGGGCATATTCCCCGCAGGTGCTGACTACACCTTACCCAAGGTGGACCGCCGCCGACACGCGCGGGGTATGCTTGCTTCGGTAAGTATGGCTGTCTCTCTGCGTATGCTGTCGGGAGTGCGGTGAATACAAAACTTTCCTCCGGGAAGGGAATAAACCCGCCGTCCTTGGGCGGTAGTCAGCTCCCGGCAATTGCTCCTATCGGCGGTTGCCATCAGCAACGCCGGAGAGCTGACATGACCGAAGACCCTGCCCCCTATGGTTCCCTCCTGTATCAGGCAGACCCCGAAGCCCGCTGGAACCGCCTGCTTGAGGCCGCGGAATGCCATAACCAGTCTGAACTGGCGGCATTTCTGGGGCTGCGGCAATTCGTTGTTTCCGATGCCAGGCGGCGCGGCTCCATTCCGTCGGAGTGGCTGCTCACGCTGCTGCGCGAAAGGTGGATCAATCCTGCCTGGATACTCACCGGCGCAGGCGCGCGCTTTCTGCAAACCGTACCCGTTGCGGGCGGCAGCCTGTCGTGGAGCGGGGCAGGGGGCATGCGGGCCTGAAGCCTGTTCCACGGATGCGCTCATAGCTGAGATTGCGCGGCGGGCGCTCAAGCAACTGCGTTGACGGCTCCGGGGCGTCGTTCGAAAATTTTTCTTGCGGACCGGAATGCGCGCGGCTATGTTCGCCGCGTCATTACGCAGTCCGGATTATCTGCGCAACTCCCGCCTAGGAAAAAACATGCTTTCCCGCGCCCGCTACATCCTGCTCAACGCCTACCATATTCTTATTGACGGGCTTTTCGACGCTGTTCCCATTTTACTGGCCTTCATGGTGCTGTCCTTTGGCGCCGGGAAAGAGGCCGTGGGGCTGATTGTTTCCCTGGGCACAGCCGCGGGCACGGCGGCGGGGCTGGGCACGCTGTTTCTGGCCCGGAAGCTGGGCTTCATGCAAACCATCGCCCTGGTGACCGCCGTGTGCGGAGCCGGTTTCTGCGCGGGCACCTTCTCGGGCAATATCATTGCCGCCGGGCTGTGCTTCATTCTGGCCGTGACGGGGTACAACGTCTTTCACAATATCGCCTTTTCCTATCTCACCCTGCACACCGAAAGACGCCGCCTGGGCCGGGTTATGAGCGACTTCACGGCTATTGGCGATGTGGGCAGGATTCCCCTGGTGTCCCTGGCGGCCTTTGCCGCGGCCTATTCCTTCGCCGGATTTCCGGGCTGGCGGGCCGTCTGCCTGGTTTACGGCGCGGCGGCGCTTTTCGCCGCGCTCTGGCTTGTGCTCTCCTGCCGGGGCGAGCATCCGGAACAACAGGAAGAAGCCGCTCCAGGCAGAAGTTTTCCCTCTTTCGCCATGTTCAGAGAGAGGAATATCTCCCTGTCCATGCTGGCCAGCATTCTGAATGCGTTCAGCAATGACCGCATCTTCACCTTTCTGCCCCTGCTGCTCATCGCCAAGGGGATGGACCCCAAAATCATCGGCTCCTTCGCGCTGGGTTTCTCGGTGGGTTCTTTTCTCGGCAAGATGGCCTGCGGCCGCTTTGTGGACAATTTCGGCCCACGCAAGGTCTTTGTGGCCGCTGAATTGCTGCTGACGGTCCTGCTCTGCGCTTTGATCGCGGTGGACCAGCTTGCGCTTATCGTGGCCATCGCTTTGCTGCTCGGCATTGTGACCAAGGGCACGGTTCCGGTCATCCAGGCCATCATCACCGAGCCGGTGCGCGAGGCTTCGGCCTATGGCGACGTTTTTTCCATCAACTCTTTCCTGCGCGGCATAACCAACATGCTGACGCCGCTGCTTTTCGGCGTTATTGCCTCCACCTGGAGCATGGACAGCATCTATGCGATTATGGCCGTGGTGGCGGCCGTGGCCGTCATTCCGGTATTGATGATGCAACAACCTGATCTTGGGGGATAATCCGGCTTTTAGGTGGGGCTGTAAAAAATATTTCATGTATTGGATGAAGAATATTCGCCAAAAATCAAAATCCACGCCTGCGCCGCTGAGAAAACGGCCGGGCAGAATCAGGAATAATCAGGAATCCCCGGCATCGCTCTGCATAAAAATTATACAGCGTATAAATTTCGACCATTCTTCATAAGCCGCGCGGACGCCCCATACATGCCGGAAACCATATGCCGCGTCGCGCTCCACCCAAAAAGCGGTGTGCTCATTCATTGTCTTCTGTAAAAGGATAGGCTATGATTACCAACTTAAACAAAACGCCCAGTTTGGAGGAGCAGGAAATATGACTGAGGAAAAAACAGAAAGCCCCGCGCAGGAAGAAGGCACTGAAGATTTTGCCGCCATGCTGGCGGCCCACAGCGCTTCTTCCGGCCGTTTGCAGCCGGGCCAGAAGGTCAGCGGCACCGTCATTGCCATCACCGGAGACAGCGTCTTTGTGGATGTGGGCATCAAGGTGGACGGCATCATGGACCGCAAGGACATTCTGGATGCCGAGGGCAAGGAAAGCGCGGGGCCTGGCGACAGCGTGGAAGCTTGGGTCATTGCTGTTTCTCCGCAGGAAATCCGCCTTTCCCGCTCCATGAGCGGCAGCGGCGTGGCCGCGCTCGAAGAGGCGCGCGACGCCGCCCTGCCGGTGGACGGCCGCGTGACCGCCGTGTGCAAGGGCGGGTATACGGTGGAAGTGCTGGGCAAAACCGCCTTCTGTCCCGGCAGCCAGATGGACGCCGCGCCGAGCGACGCCGATTCCATGGTAGGCCGGGGCATGCAGTTCCTGATCATCCGCGTGGAAAACCGGGGCCGCAATATCGTGGTTTCGCGCCGCGCCCTGCTGGACCGCGAACGCCAGGAAAATCTGGACAAGCTGCTGGAAACCCTCAAGGAAGGCGACACCGTGGAAGGGCGGATCACCCGCCTGGCGCCCTTCGGCGCGTTCATGGAGCTGGCTCCGGCGGTGGAAGGCATGATCCACCTCTCCGAGCTGTCCTGGTCCCGCGTGGGTTCGGCGGACGAAGCCGTGTCCCCCGGCGATATGGTCCGGGTCAAGGTGCTCGGCATCAGCAAAAACGACAAAGGCCAGATCCGCATTTCCCTTTCGCGCAAGCAGGCCGAGGGCGACCCCTGGCAGGACGCGCCCGCGCGCCTGAACCCCGGTGACGTGGTGCAGGGCAGGGTGGTGCGCCTGGCGCCTTTCGGTGCGTTCGTAGAACTGTTGCCCGGCGTGGAAGGTTTGATCCATATTTCCGAAATGTCCTGGGCCAAACGGATCAACAAGCCTGAGGAAGTGCTCAGCGCGGGCGAAACGGTTTCCGTCAAGATCAAGGACGTCAACGCCGAAACGCGGCGTATCGCCCTGAGCCTGCGCGACGCCGAGGGCGACCCCTGGCAGGACGCGGCCCAGCGCTTTGCCGTGGGCTCCACGGTGACCGGCACGATTGAAAGCCGCACCCAGTACGGCCTGTTTGTGAGCCTGGCCCCCGGCATCACCGGGCTGCTGCCCGCCGGTGTGATCAAGAACGCCAAAAACGCGGCTCAGTTCAGCAAGCTGGACAAGGGCGACAGTGTGACCCTGATTGTTCAAAATCTGGACAGTACCGCCCGGCGCATCAGTCTGGCCCCGGAAGGTTCCGAAGCGGCCTCGGCCGCCGACGATAAAGCCTGGAAACAGCATGCCGCGGCCGGCGCCTCCTCTTCCGGCAACGGAATGGGCATTATGGCACAGGCTTTGCAGAAGGCTCTGCAAAACAAGTAATGAGGAGTGGTTCCATGATTCTAAAAAAATGCCTCGCCGCCCTGCTGGCCGTGACCTTTCTGGCCTCGGCCCAGCTTTCACAGGCGGCGGATTTGCCTGACTTCAGCGAGCTGGCGGCGAAAAGCGGCCCGGCTGTGGTCAATATCGGCACGGAACGCAAAACTTCCGGGGGCGGGCCTGAAGATTTCTTCGGCGAAATGTTCCGTAATATGCCCCCCGGTTTTGAAAAATTTTTTGATCAGTTCGGCGGCAGCAAGGGGCGTGGCGGAAAGCGTCCCCAGCAGAAGCAGAAGTCGCTGGGTTCCGGTTTTCTGGTGTCCGCTGACGGCTACATTGTGACCAACAATCATGTTGTGGCCGACGCCGACGTGATTCACGTCACCCTGGACGAAAATAACGGCAAGAGCGAGACGCTCAAGGCCAAGCTGATCGGCTCCGATGAGGAAACCGACCTGGCCCTGCTGAAAGTGGATGCCAAAAAATCCCTGCCGTTCCTGACCTTCGGCGATTCCGACGCGCTCAAGGTGGGCGAATGGCTGCTGGCCATCGGCAATCCTTTTGGTCTGGACCACACGGTGACTGCCGGTATTCTTTCGGCCAAGGGCCGTAATATCCGCTCCGGGCCGTTCGACAACTTCCTCCAGACCGACGCCTCCATCAACCCCGGCAACAGCGGCGGCCCGCTGCTGAACATGGCCGGTCAGGTGGTGGGCATCAACACGGCCATCATCGCCAGCGGCCAGGGCATCGGCTTTGCCATCCCCAGCAACATGGCCGCCAAAATCATTGACCAGATCAAGAGCGGCAAAAAGATCAGCCGCGGCTGGATCGGTGTGAGTATTCAGGACGTGGATGAAAACACCGCCAAGGCCTTGGGCATGAAAGAACCCAAGGGCGCCCTGGTGGGCAGCGTCATGGAAAACGAGCCCGCGGCCAAGGCCGGTATGAAGGACGGCGACATCATCATCGCCGTGGACAAGAAAGATATCGAAGACGCCTCGGCCCTGTTGCGCGCCATTGCCGACAAGGCTCCCGGCAGCGACGCCGTGCTGACCATCTGGCGCGACGGCAAGAACTTCGACCTTAAGGTCACCCTGGGCGAACGCAAGAGCGGCCAGAGCGACGGGCGGCCCGGCATGGGGCAGAAGCAGCAGGACGAAGGCTTGCTGGGCCTCTCGGTGCGTCCCCTCAAGGCTGAGGAACGCCGCGAGCTGAAGCTCAACAAGGACGAAGGCCTGATGATCGTGGATGTCGATCCCGACAAGCCCGCCGCCGAAGCCGATCTGCGTCCCGGCGACGTGATTCTCAAGGCCAATCTGAAGCCTGTGAACAGCGGTGAAGCTCTTTCCAAGATCGTCAAGGAAGAGGGCGTGAAGCGCGGGGCAGTCATGCTGCAGATTGAACGGCGCGGAGATGTCTATTTCCGCACCGTACCCCTCGGCAAGTAAACGCCGTTGCAACGATAACCAGGGCTGTCCCTCCGGGGACGGCCCTTTTACTATTGAAGATGAAGCTACGCATCCTTTCCGTGGGCGGTCAGTATCTGACGCAGTCCCTGCGTCAACTTGGTCATGCCGTGTTGTCGGTCTGCCCGGATCCGGAGGCGGATATTCCTCTGCCGCACCCGGAAACAGCGCGCAACCTGCTCGAACAGGCAGCGGGGCGGGGCTTTATCCCGGATATGCTGTTTTATGCCGATGACGGCAACCTGCCGCTGCTGATTAATCCCGAATCCGCGCCGTGCCCCTCGCTTTATTATTCCATTGATACCTACTGCAACCCCTGGCATCTGCCGTACGCGCGGGGTTTTGACCTGGTGCTGGCGGCCCAGAAGGACTTTCTGTCCCTGTTTGCCGATGAGGGCTTGCCCGCGCAGTGGTTTCCCCTGTTCTGCCGCTCTGTGGACGAGGCCGCGCCTTTTGACGCGCGGGATATTCCGGTGGCGTTTGTGGCCACGCTGGGGCATAAGAACAACCCCGGACGGGAGCCTTTTCTACGGAACTTCCGCGCCTTGCACCCCTTGGTGATGCGCTCGGGCGACTTCTTTCCCGTCTTCCGGCGCAGCCGCATCGTGCTCAATCAGACCGCCTTTTCCGAAGTCAATTTTCGCTGTTTTGAAGCCATGGGCTGCGGTTCGGCCCTGCTCATGGAGCAGTGTGGCAACGGCCTGGATGAATTGTTCACGCCGGATGAAAGCATTCTGCCCCCATACCCCAAAGATGATGCGGCCGAAGCCGCCCGCATCGCGTCCTCCTATCTCGCCCGGCCCCGGCAACTGGCGGAGATCGCTGAAAACGGACGCCGCCTTGTGGCCCAAAGGCATACAAGCCTAGTCCGGGCGCAACGCCTGACGGAGCACTGCCGTCAATTGCGCGCGGCTTCAGCACAACAGGCGCGCCTTGACCAAGCAGATCTGCGCCGGATTTTCGTCCGCACGGCTTTCGGCATGATCGCCAGTGAACTGCGTGGCCCGCACCTGGAGCGGCATCGGGCTTTTTTCCATAATCTGGCGACGCACTGAACGGCGACCCAAGGATTGCGGCGCGCTCTGTTCCGGCGTAGACTGGAACCATCTTCGCTGGAGGTTCTTTATGGCCGTCGTCCATTGTGATGCTGGGCATCTGCCCGCCCCTGAGAAGCTGGAACGTATCCCCGCGCTGATGAGCGCCTATTACACCGAATTCCCCAACCCCAAAATTCCGGCCCAGCGGGTATCGTTCGGCACTTCCGGGCATCGTGGCTCATCTGTGCTGCATACCTTCAACGAAGAACATATCTACGCCATCACCCAGGCCGTCTGCGACTACCGCAAGGCCAAGGGCATTGACGGCCCGCTTTTTCTGGGCGGGGACACGCACGCCCTGTCCGAGGCGGCTTTCCGTTCCGCCCTGGAAGTGCTGGTGGCCAACGGCGTCAGCGTGCGCATCGCCAAAGACGGGGCGTTTACCGCCACGCCCGCCGTTTCGCACGCCATTCTGCGCTGGAATGCCGGGCGAAGCGACGGTTTGGCCGACGGCATCATCATTACGCCGTCGCACAATCCGCCGCGCGACGGCGGCTTCAAATACAATCCTCCGCACGGCGGCCCGGCTGAAACCGAAGTCACCGGCTGGATTGAAAAAAGCGCCAATGCCTATCTGGACAGCGGCAACCGCAATGTTCAGCTCATGCACCTGCGCGCAGCCCAATCTTCTCCTCTGGTGGAGGAGTACGATTTTATCCGCGCCTATGTGGAAGACCTGCCCAAGGTGCTGGACATGAAAGCCATCGCCGCTTCGGGCCTCAGGCTGGGCGTGGATCCGCTGGGCGGGGCCAGCCTGCCGCTCTGGGATCCTATTGCCGAGGCCTATGGCATTGACCTGACTGTGGTCAACAAGAAGGTGGACCCCACCTTCCGCTTTGTGCCCTGCGACAAAGACGGCCTGATCCGCATGGATTGTTCCTCGCCCTATGCCATGAGCCGCCTGTTGGAGATACGCAACGACTTTGACCTGGCCTTCGCCTGCGATCCGGATTCCGACCGCCACGGCATTGTGACCCGCCAGGAACTGATGAATCCCAATCATTATCTGACGGTGGCGGCTTGGCATCTGTTCCGCACCCGAACGGACTGGCCGGCCGAGTGCGGCATCGGCAAAACCCTGGTGACCAGTGCCATGCTGGACAGAGTGGGGAAGGAACTCGGCCGTCCCGTGGTGGAAGTGCCCGTGGGCTTCAAATGGTTTGTGCCCTATCTGCTCAACCGGCGTTGCGGCTTGGGCTGCGAGGAAAGCGCCGGCGCTTCCTTTCTCTGTTTTGACGGCTCGCCCTGGAGCACGGACAAAGACGGCCCGCTGATGTGCCTGCTGGCCGCAGAGATCATGGCCAAGGAGCAGGCTTCGCCCAGCGAAATCTACCAAAGGCTGACCGACAGGCTCGGCGCGCCGGTCTACCAGCGCCTGGATGCGCCCGCTGACGACCGTACCCGGTCGCTGCTTAAGGCGCTGACGCCGGAAAGCGTGAATCTGCGAACCCTGGGCGGCTCGCCAGTGACCGCCGTGCAAACCCACGCGCCGGGCAATGACGCGCCCATCGGCGGGATCAAGGTCGTCAGCGAGGACGGCTGGTTTGCCGTGCGCCCTTCAGGCACGGAAGCCATCTGCAAGGTCTACACCGAGAGCTTCAAGGGCGAAGCCCAGCTCTGCGCCCTGCAAAAGGACGCCATAGACTTTCTGGAGCGCCTGCTGAAAGAGGAGTAGACCGAAATGCGGGAGAGTCGGCAGGAAGGCGGTGAGCCGCGGAAAAATTTTCGGGTGGGTCAGGCGCCGCGTTTTTTGTGGTTCGCCGTCTGCGTATTTTTCTGCGTCTTGAGCTTGGGCGAGATCTGGAACTCTTTCCATGATCCACAATACCAGTGGTTATTCGGCGGTGAGGGACCCGTTGCCGGTGTGCCGTGGTACCGGTCGCATTCCGCCTATGTCTGGTTCCTGGCCGGAGAATCCTGCTGGTATCTGGCGGGGATGGGCTTGAGCCTTGCCGCCAGAAAAAGGCCCGGCCTGTTCGTTTGCCATGTCATCCTCTCCGTACTCTGGATCATGTACCTGCAGCATCAATTCTAGAGCAGATTACCTTAAGATTAGGGCTACGGCGTCGCGGCGGGGAATCTCGCTTTACTCGACTCCGCGAGCAATTTTAAAGTTGCATTGCCTAATCTTGTAACCATATTACGCGGAAGAGGGCAGACCGGCGCTGCTTCTGAGAACGGCCACTTCCCGGGCCGTCAGTTGCCGCGCCTGTCCCGGCGTGAGTTCACCCAAATCCAGCGGCCCCTGAGCCACGCGGCGCAGACGCAGAATAGTCAGTCCCAGATCCCGGCACATGCGACGGATCTGACGGTTGACGCCCTGACACAGCACCATACGCAGCAAGGTGTTGTTGCCGCTGTTCGCCGTTTTTCGCTCCACATCCACGGGCAACAAATCCTGACCCTCGGCAAGGCGCATGCCCTGGCGCATGGCCGCCAGCGCCGTTTCCGGCACGGGACCACGCACCAGCACTTCATAGACCTTGGGCTGATGGTGACGGGGATGGGTCAGCCGCTGGGCCAATTCGCCGTCATTGGTCAGCAGCAGCAGGCCCTCCGAGAAATAATCCAGCCGTCCCACCGGATAAAGCCGCAGATGTCGAACCCCGGCCGGAAGGTATTCCATGACTGTGGGTCGTCCCTCAGGGTCGCTGACCGTGCAGACGGTCTGCACGGGCTTGTGCAGCAACAGATAGCAGTATTCCTGCGCCGCGGTGAGCTCCCGTCCGTTGACGGCGATGCAGTCGTCCGGCAGCACATGCCGGGCCGGATTCGCTTCCAGAACGCCGTTGACAAGGACCTGACCCGCAAGAATCAATTCGTCGGCCTTGCGCCGCGAGCACAATCCGGCGGCGGCAATGGCCTTGTTCAGGCGCACGCCGCCGGGCGCGTCGAGCTTGTCGGTATTTTGCCGTGGCGCGGTTGAGGCGTGGCGGATTTCAGCTTGGCTGTTGCCGGACTGGACGCGCCGTTGCGTGTGCGCCTGAAATTTTGTGCTGCGTGATCCTGATTTTCCTGGCATGGCGGCTCCTTATGGGTTGGAGGCATGGTGCTGGAAGAGAAGAGGCGCGTCAAGAGTGGCGTCTGAGCAGCCCTCGATTTGGGTTGAGAAAAACAAAAGTTTACATAATTATCATTATGGGACATTTATTCCCTCATGTAGCAGGCCGAAGAAAAGCTCACCCGAGTGCTGTTTGGAGGCGCAAACGGCGATCTTTCAAAACTCCCTCCCATGCGGGCGGGACTTGCCGACGCGGCAGCTCTGACGTACAACACAAGCGGTCTCGCGTTCCAATCCAAGGAGTTCTCATGGGCTTTGCCAACAGTACCTGCAGTTTTACCCGTTTCCGCATTCTGGATCCCGTGCCCGACGCGCTCTGGCCCCAGATCCCGGACAAGCTCAAGCAGTTCGCCTTCCGCGACATTGATGACATCCCCGAAATGCAGGCCCAGGGCTGGGTCTGCTTTGAGGATATGCTGGATTCTGAATGGGCCGTCGCTCCGCCGCAGAAAGGCGCTTACATCGTTTTTTCCCTGCGCCTGGATATGCGACGCATCCCGGCCGGTGTGGTCAAAAAGCATCTGGCCCTGGCCCTGCGCCAGGAAAAGGAACGCATGCGCGAGCAGAACAAGACTTTCATCTCGCGCGAACGCAAAAAAGAACTCAAGGAACAGGTCATGTTGCGCCTGCGCCAGCGTTTCCTGCCGGTGCCGGGTGAATTCAACGTGCTCTGGGCCACGGACAAAAACGAAGTCTGGTTCGCCTCCACCCAGAACAAGATGATTGACCTCTTCATGGAGGAATTTCTGAAAACCTTCGAGTTGCATCTGGAGCAACTGACGCCGTATACTCTGGCGGCCTCCATGCTGGATGAGGAAAGCCTCATCCGCCTGGACCAGCTTGAAGCAACCCAATTCGCGCCGCTTGCCTAGCGGGGAGATTTCTCTGATGAATATGCCTCTTTCCGGCGAATCCACGGACAGCATTCTGGGCCAGGAATTTCTGACCTGGCTCTGGTACCAGAGCGACACCGCGCCCGGCGCGTTCACGGACGGCGATGGCGCGCCCTTTGCCGTTTCCATGGAGCAGCGCATCGTGGTTCAGGGCGGCGAAGGCGACGCCAGGGAAACCGCTTCGGTTTCCGGTTCGCTCTCGCCCCTGCGTGAGGCGCGCTTCGGCCTGGGCATGGGCAAGAAGGTCAGCCGGGCGCTGATCCGCCTGGAAAAGGACGAACTGGCCTTCCAGCTCACCCTCAAGGCCGAAGATTTCGGCCTGGGCAGCCTCAAGACTCCCAAGCTGGACAAGAGCGACAGCGACGAGGATCCCGATGCCCTGCTGCTGGAAAAATTTTACCTGATGGAAGTCTGCGTGGATCTGCTGGACTCTCTGTATGCCCGCTTTCTCAAGCTGCGCCTTTCGCCGGAATGGCAGAAGGAAGTGGCGGACATGCGCCAGTGGCTGACGCGGACGGAGTAAACCGCCCTTCTCTCCCATGAGCACGCCCTCCCCCACCCGCAGCCGTCGGGGCCGCTTTACGGCCATCGCCCTGAGAGCCGCCAGAAAAACCCTCTGGATGTTGCTGGTGCTCTGGGGCATTACCCTGATCTCCTTCTGGGTCATCCATCTGGCCCCCGGTTCGCCCACGGACATGGAGACCACCCTGAATCCCCTGGCCGGCGAGGCGGCGCGCCAGCGTCTGGAAGCCCTCTACGGTCTGGACCGGCCTTTATACGTACAGTACGGAGACTGGCTGCTGCGCCTGCTCCATTTTGATTTCGGCAATTCCATGTCCGCCGACGCGCGGCCCGTGCTGGACAAGATTCTGGAACGCCTGCCCCTGACCGTCTCCATGAATGTGATTTCCCTGGTGCTGACGCTGCTCATCGCCATTCCCGTGGGCATCCTCTCGGCCTGCAGGCAGAATTCACTGCTGGACCGCGGCGTGACCGTACTGGTTTTTCTGGGCTTTGCCATGCCCTCTTTCTGGCTGGCCCTGCTGCTGATGCTGTTTTTCGGCATTGATCTCCAATGGCTGCCCATTTCCGGCCTGACTTCCATGGATTACGCCAGTCTGAGCCCCTGGGGGAAATTCTGCGATCTGGCCCGTCATCTGGCCCTGCCCATTCTGGTCTATACGGTCGGCGGTCTGGCGGGCATGTCACGCTATATGCGGGCCTGCATGCTGGAAGTGCTGCGTCAGGACTACATTCTCACAGCCAGGGCCAAAGGTCTGCCGCCAAGCCTGATTATCCGGCGGCACGCCCTGCGTAACGCCCTGCTGCCGGTCATTACCCTGCTGGGTCTTTCCGTGCCGGGACTCATCGGCGGCAGCGTGATCATCGAATCCATTTTCGCCCTGCCCGGCCTGGGCCAGCTGTTTTACGCGGCGGTCATGGCCCGCGACTACACCATGATCATGGGCAATCTGGTGCTGGGCGCGGTGCTCACCCTGGCGGGCAATCTGCTGGCCGACATCGGCTACGGCCTGGCCGACCCGCGCATCCGCGCCGACGGAGAGCGGAACTGATGTTTCCCGCTGCCGTCAGAGATATGCTGAGACGCCTTCTCGGGCACAACCTCATGCTTTCGCTGGGGCTGGGCATTGTGCTGATCATGTCCCTGGCTGCGGTCTGCGCTCCTCTGCTCGCGCCCTATCCGCCCACTGCCCTGCATCTGGACCATATTCTGGAGCCGCCCTCCTCCCGCTTCTGGCTGGGCACCGACCGCCTGGGCCGCGACGTTTTTTCCCGCCTGCTTTACGGGGGGCGCGTATCCCTCTGGGTGGGCTTCGTGGCCGTGGGCATCTCCATCAGCATCGGCACGGTGCTGGGCCTGGTCAGCGGCTATTTCAGACGTTGGGTGGATGAGGCCATCATGCGTCTGGTGGACATTATGCTCTGCTTCCCCTCGTTTTTCCTGATCCTGGCGGTCATTGCCTTTCTGGAGCCCGACCTTACCAATATTATGGTCGTTATCGGTCTGACCTCCTGGATGGGCGTGACCCGTCTGGTGCGCGCCGAAACCCTCAGCCTGCGTGAACGCGAATTTGTAGCCGCCGCCCGCCTGGCCGGAAGCCCCACCCGGCGCATTCTGTTCCGCCACATTCTGCCCAACGCCCTTGCGCCGGTGCTGATCACCGCCACACTGGGCGTGGCCGGGGCCATTCTGGTGGAATCAAGCCTGAGCTTTCTGGGGCTGGGCGTGCAGCCCCCCACGGCCAGTTGGGGTAATATGCTCATGGAAGGCAAAACAGTCATTGAAAGCGCGCCCTGGCTTTCGGTTTATCCGGGCCTGGCCATTCTGATCACCGTGCTGGGCTACAACCTTCTGGGCGAAAGCCTGCGCGACCTGCTGGACCCGCGCCTCAGACAATAGGCCTTTTGCCTTGGCCGGCCCGTTTTGCTAGAATGCCGCCATGCCGCGGCGTCACGCGGCCTAAACAACGGCGCACTATTAACCCATCGCTTCAAGTTGTGAACAACCATGCTGGAATATCTGCGCATCCGCAATCTGGCCCTGATCGAGGATATGGAGCTGGACTTTTCGCCGGGCATGAATGTGCTCACGGGCGAAACCGGCGCGGGCAAGAGCTTCATCCTCAAGGCGCTGGGCTTTCTGCTGGGTGACAAACTGAACGCGGAAATGGTGCGGCCGGGCGCGGAACGGGCCCAAGTGGAAGCGCTGTTCACCCTTGAGGAGCAGGATCTGGTGCTGCGGCGAGAACTGCTGGCCGAAAGCGGCCGCAGCCGTTTCTACGTCAATGACGCGCTGAGTTCGCAGGAGAGCCTGCGTGAGCTGCGCGCGCGCCTGGTCACCCACACCAGCCAGCACGGCCAGCAGCAACTTTTGCAGCCCGCCTTTCAAGCCCGGCTCATGGAAAGCGCCTTTCCGCAACCCGAACTGCTGGCAGAGCGCGACGCCCTGCTCGGCCAGTTGCAACAGGTTTCGGCCCAACGCAAAGCCCTGTTGGAAAAGCAGGCCAATCTGGCGGACAGGCGCGATCTGCTGGAAATGCAGCAGCAGGAAATAGATAAAGTATCACCTGAAGAAGGCGAGGAAGAGCACCTGGAGGAATTGCGGGCCAAAGTCCGCTCACAGGAGCATCTGCGGAAAAATTATGAAGACGCCCTGATCCTGCTGCACGGTGAGGACGGGCCGGGACTACTGGACATGCTAGGGCAGTTTGAGCGCCTCATCCACAGCATGAGCCAGGATGACGACGTGCTGACGCCCGAGGCGGAGGCCGTCGCCGCCCTGCGCCAGCAGCTGGTGCATCTGAGCAATCATCTGCGCCGCCCGCCCCTGCCCGACGAAGAGATGGACATGGACAATGTGGAGGAACGCCTCTTTGCCTTGGCCCAGCTCAAACGCAAACTGCGGCGGAGCCTGCCGGAAATTCTCGCTTTGCGCGGTGAAATTGAGGAAAACCTTTCTTTTCTGGATGTCTGCGCCCTGGATCTCTCGCGTCTTGCCAAAGAGGAAGCCGCGCTGGCGGAAAAACTGGCTGCTGTGGTCGAGCGTATCCGGCCCGTGCGCCGTGAGGCCGCGTCAGACTTTGCCCGCAGTCTGGAAGGCCAGCTGCGCGATCTGGGCTTTTCCGAACAGGTGCGGGTGATCCCCGATTTTGTTCCCCATGAACTCTGGCCGGGCGTCACGGACGAGCGCGTGCGCATTCTCTGGGCGCCGAACCCCGGCCAGCCGCCCCAGCCGCTGGACCGTATCGCGTCGGGCGGCGAACTGTCGCGTTTTTTGCTGGCCCTGACCAGCGTGCGCCAGGACGCGGAAAGCGCCATCTATATCTTTGATGAGGTGGACGCTGGCGTGGGTGGCCTCACCCTGAACAAACTGGCCGAAAAGCTCAACGCCCTGGCGGAACAACGTCAGATGCTGCTGATCACTCACTGGCCGCAACTGGCCGCGCGGGCGCGGAAACACTTTCAGATCAGCAAAGTGGTCCGCGAGGAAGCCACGTTTACGCTCTGCTCGCCCCTGGACGGCCCCGCCCGCCACGCGGAACTGGCCAGAATGGCGGGCGGCGGCCCCCAGGGCGAAGCCTTGGCGCGCAGCCTGGAGAACTGAGCGCTCTTCTCCTCCTGCCCTCATTTTTCCATCCACGTCCCCATACTGGCAAATTTTGCCGTACGGATAGCGCTTACACCGCCTTTGCGGCGGAAATCTCCTGTTCGCAGCGCGTCAAAAACGCGCCGCCACGGCTGAAACGCGCTCGGCTCGCGCCTTCTTTTTCCATCCGGTTACCATTTCTTTTGAATTTCTCTAGACTTTTAAGGGCGATAAAGAATCCAATCCCTGCTGGCACCCATTTTGCTAGAGGCAAGGCACGAACGCACAAAGGAAAAAATGGCCGTAAATGTTCAGGGCGATAAACCTACGGAACATCGCAACGGCGCGATATGCCGGAGACATCACTCCACTGGAGGAGTTCGTGAATAGCAACAGCCAGAACCACCTCGCCAGCATGGTCCATATGCAGTCCGGCACTTCCGCAGCTGTTACGGCGGCCGTGGAGTCCGACTCCGGCACTGAGGCGTCAACTTTCTTGGCGGGCAGAGCCTCCCGCGCCCTGCAAAACCTGGCCCGGGATGGAAATGAGCTTTCGCAGGCTCTGGAAGAACGCCTGGACAGCTTACAGGAATCCTTCATGGCCCTGCTGCACGGACAGATGGAAGCCGGTAAGCTGGATCTGGAAGAGCGTTTGCATTTGTACCTGTCGCCTGAAGGCCGTCTGGTGGTCGAGGGCAGCGACAACGACACGGAAAAGGTCTGCGAGATTATTTCCCGCAAACCGGCCCTGCAACGTCGTTTTCAGGAACTGGCCCGCCTGGCCCTGCTTTCGCACGGCGTGGAAGTGGCCTGTCAGGCGCACACCGCCTTGCAGGAACCGGAACAGGAGGCCGAGAATCCGCTGTTCAGCCGCTACCATATGTGTCTCAAAGGCCCGCTCTCGCATTTTTACGTCCGCTGAGCTTGCCAAGTGGGGCCAAGCGGCTTATCTATTTGTCTGACCCGGATATGGGGGCGCACTGGTTTCGACGTGGATGTAGAAGCCGGAGTGGCAGGCCGAGGCGCCGCTGGCCTCGTAAAAAAGCGGCAACACAGTAATTGCCAACAACGATTACGACTACGCTTACGCTGCCTAGGCAGTGAGGCAACTGACCGCATTGCCGGTCGCGCTGCTCGGGACCACGCCTGATAATCCCGTGCGGCGACATTTATCAGGCTGGCGGAAACCGGCGCTCGCCGGGGTTTTCCGTGAGAATTGCACCGGCGGGCTTGCCGCGTTGCGCTTGGTCAGGGGCCACCAGCGCGGCGAGATTCAATCCTGACCTAAGCCTGTAGATGCTTCGCGTGGAGTATTCGCGGACGGGGGTTCGATTCCCCCCGCCTCCACCATTTGATGGTCTGATAAAGACCAAGAAAGGCCAAAATCCATTGATAAACAAGGATCTTGGCCTTTTCTCTTGTCCGACCCCATCCGACTAAACCCCATTTCGTACTCAATTGACTTGAGTATCTTTTTGAGTATTCTGCTTTTGAGAGAAAAAGATACTCAAATTTTGAAAGGAAGGTGGGAGAATGGCAAAAGAACCCAAGGAAAAGAAAAGTCGTCTTGAGTTACCACGGCGACTTTGGTCATGGCACTCCGGCGCATGAACTACAAAATTAGAAAAGCGTATAATCGGCGTGATCCTTACGCCAGAATTCAGGAACGGCGGGCAATGTTGCAGACTTATGCAGATTTATTGAATTTCCTGAAAACAGCAAACAAAAACTTTAAATAAGATACGCCTAAAATGACGATTAGACTTGAAACCCTAATGCAGCTTTATGACACTGGCTATAAAGTATCGCCAATAGGATGCGACACACGTGCTAGTGCTTTAAGAACTCTTTTACTTGAGAAATATGTCGAAAAAATACTTTTACACGTCAATAGTATTATAAATTTGTTTCAAGAAATAAATCATAAAGAACAAAAATATGAGCTGCTTGATATATCTCTTATAGCATCTGCATCAAGAAATATCATGGAAACAACGAATATGTATTGCTATTTTTCTGAAAGGAAAATCTCACACGATGAACTAGAATTTAGGTACTACATAGCAACATTAAACGAAGACAGAAACAAGCACGCTATTCTAGAAAAAATTGGAGTTGTACTAACCGATAGCTGGGCATCACACATCCACAAAACAGGAAGATCTCAATACATCCAATCATTGGAATGGAACAGCTATTTTAAGGCGCTAAGCGATAAAGAAAAAGAACGCCTCCTTTCTGGTAAAAATCCAACACACAAAATATCTAGCCCAGGTATTTTGCCCCAAAACGTAGAGTCAGGAATATACAATCTATTATCAAACAGTGTTCATAGTCTTATGTTGGGCATGAATTCTGCTACGCTTGATAGCGTTCACATTTTTAGAGGTCTATTCAACCCTATATGGGTATTAAACATTTCTATAGAAATATGTATATTTTATTTTTCGCATGTTTTGCTCGATTACCTTGATATAAGAAAAAGACTATATAAGAAAGTTAGTAAACCAGAACTACAGGTTTTAAAAAGTTTGCATACAACATTTTTCATTGAAGAGTGGATAAAAACAATTCAAGATTTCTTTGAAGAGAAAGAAATTGATAAAGTTTTTAGTATGGACGGCGGCAAGAAATGATAATGAAGGAAGGCATTCTCCACCAAGTGCCGCGCCTTATAAAGCTCTTTGTCGTACTCACGCCGCTCTCTGCGATTCTTTTTCGGAGGAATGACCGGCATCATACCTTGGCTTTGCGCTTGATCAAGAATCGCGTCCGTGTCATATCCCTGTCCGCCAGCAAGCTCTCGGCTGTGAAGCCATCAATCAGGGCGACTGCCTGAGTACAATCTGCTGTTGTACCTTGTGTAATAAGCGCCCTGACTGGCATACCATGCGCATCCACGGCCAGATGCAATTTTGTGTTGAGCCCCCTTTTGTACGGCTCATATCCTGATTGCCGCCCTTTGCTCCAGCCGCATGAGGGTGGACTTTAAGTGGCTGGCGTCGATCATCAGCCATTCAAAATCCGGCTCGTCGATCAAAATTTCAAGCAATCGTTCCCATACACCATTGTCGCGCCAGCGGATAAAGCGCCGGTGTGTGTTGCTCCAGCCGCCGAAATCGGGCGGTAAGTCTCGCCAAGGTGCACCTGTGCGCATAATCCAGAAGACCGCATCTATAAAACGCCGATTGTCATGCGCTCTACCGCCCCAGCTGCCATCGCGGCCGGGCAAATGCGGTTCAAGCTTTCTCCAAACAGCGTCAGAAATGTCGTGTCGTCTATGTGCTGGCTGTGGCATAGTTCGCTTGTAGTTGCATACAAGCGAACTATGCCACAAAATTGAACCTTAAGCAATCTCGTGACTACACTATCTAGTACAGAGCCAAAGATAAAAGAGAGTACTCATAGCTCACCTCTTGGCACACTATGAGTACTCTTTTACAAACTTTTTGACAATTAATGAGTCCTGAACCTAATCTGGTATCACTGGCGAAAAAATACGAAGCCGAAGCCGTGGCAAAAAAGAGGCTCGCCATGCTGCCGGAACGTGAGGCCTTGCGCCGGGAAATTCCCTACACATCATGGCAGGACTTTTTGAAACTTGAGGCCGAGAAAGGCAACGAAACAGCCCTTGCCGTACTGCGCTCCCGCAAGGAAGTGGCCGAGCCGGAGCAGCCCCAGGAGCAGAAGCCGCCCGTCAAGAACTGGATGGAGCGTGGCAGCGAATACGCCATGAAAACGGCCATACGGGCCGAATACGCCGAAAAGGAACGGAAGCTACAGCAGCGTGATGCTATTTCCCATAAGGGCAAAAAACAGCTACAGGCGTTTCTCCATATGGAGCAGATCACAGCCGAAGCCCACGCCGAAGGCACGAAACTTGGTAAAATCAAGCGCCGCATAGACAACAACGGTATTGTGATTTTCACCCTGGAAAGCGGCGGCACCATCCGCGACACCGGCAAAGAGATTTTCTTTTCCAGCCATGACACCAGGGCGGAACGCGTAGCCCTGCTCTATGCTGCCAAGAAATGGGGTAAGCGACTAACTATTGAAAAAGGCCACATCATGTTCCAGCCGGAACGACACATCGAGAGAAAAGCGCCAGAGTTGGAAAAGAAGCGAAAAGGCCTATCGCGCTGATAAAGCGGCCCGGAAGTATTTCCGGGCCGCTGGTAGTTCACTAGGTGGTAACACCGATAGTTCTTTTACAAATGAGTTCCCAATCCACACTTGCGGAACAAGCAAGGCTAAGTCTGTCGAGTGGCTTTTGAAGTTTTTGGGCTAGCAGGAAATAGGTAAAGTCATCATCGTCATTGTTCTCTGCATAGCCGCGCATCAACTCAATTAGCAAATAGAAGTCCGTGTAGATTTCTCGCAGGGCGTGAGCAAATTTGTCCGTTTCATACTCGTCCAAAAGCTCTTGCTCTTCTTCGATGTTTTTTACCGGGATGTAATATTCACGGTACTGGTCACCGTCTTTGGGGTTGCCTGGGCCTGATGGGGATGATTGGGTGGGTAGTTCAGACATAAAAACTCCACGATTTAGTAGTATGGCATTTGAAATGAGAAATGCCGGGACTCAACTACGTTCGTGGAACGCTGCTCTTATTCCCCAGAAGGGTATTTTATTAGGAGCTATCGACCCGGCAATAGATGCTGTTGGATAAACCCAAAAGAAAACCCAGCATGGAAGCTGGGACAGGTATCCGCACGAATAGTAGAAAAAATTTATCTTAGGACTCTTGGGTAAGTCAAGGAGAGATTAATTTTGCATAGTAGGAGGTTTAGATTTTAATTCAAAATAGAATTGCAAGTATCTAATAAAAAATAAAGCCTTATCATTTAGAGCTTCAATTTCTTCAAAAGTTTTTGTTAGGCTATAGTCCAAATAATTTTCATGAACCATCATGTTTCTTTCGTTACCTATTTCAAGAAAGGCCTTTATAGCTTCTTTAAGTTCTGTTTTTGAATTTATATCATTAGTTACTAACTCTTTAAACTCTGTCCCAAAAAGACCAAGAAATTTATTTGCATTGCTTTTGTCCCAGTCGAAATATGTGTGATATTGTCGACTAATTCCTTTATTCTTTGCAAAATGGATTATTTTTTCATCACGAGATTTATTTATGAGTAAGTTTTCTATGCAATGGCAAATTCGATTTTCATGATAGCTTGCGCATGACAATAGAAATGATTTTTTGAGGTTTTCCTCAATCATATTTTGATATGAAAGTTCACCATTTATTAATAAAAAGTTTTTTAACCCACGATAGCTAGAAGTAAAATCTTTAAAGTGTTCTCGTAATTGTTCCATAGAACACTCCTAGTACAAATCAATTAACTTTTTAGCTCTTTGAATTCTTGCTGTTACACTATTCTTTGATGCAATGCTTGATTGTGTTGCATCAATAAATTCTTTGTCACTCTTAATAGCTTGAACAGAATCTTCATCAATTGTTTTATTGATGAATACCTTTTTCTTAAAATATGGCAAACATGTGGCAACAAAAACAGATTCAAAAAGAGAGATGTTAAATTTATTATTAGTACTGAAAAAATCCTTAGACGTTAAATTTTGACAACTAGCTAAAAAACTATCAAATAATAACCTTAAATATTGGTTCATAGAAGGATCAAACTTTTTACCAGCTTTTGAAAAGCTATTTAAAAACTTAGTCATTGGAGCTTTATATTCTTCATGCCAGAAGAGCATGGCGAACGAACGAACTAGTATTTCTATGTCTTTAAAATTGATATCCGTTTCTTTCTGTCTTATGAGTTCTCTCCATTTCGGAAGAGTGTTAATATCGAATAAAACAGCATAAAAATCAGAAAAATACATACTCATTCTAATTTCTTGAGGTTTAAGATTTTGCCCTCCTGTATTCAGGCGGTTAAAAACCTCGTACATTGATGAATCATCATCAGGCTCATTTTGCTTAATGACAACAGAGCGTATAGTCCTAAGAAATTCAAAGGTACGCTTTGCATCTCCTAATGTTTCATACTTTAATGCATTATATTTATTCTCTTCAGTTTGTACGGGAGAAGGCAATTTCAAGGAGAAGTTTTTAAAATATTTATCTTCTGAAAGTACTGCCGGATTAATAACATCTTTTCCGAGCAACAATTCTCTTAGTTTTCTTCTGCCTTCATCTGTTGGGAACCGTTGTTTCACAAAGAAATAAATAGAAAGCAATCTTTGTTGCCCATCAATGATGAGAAAATTATCCTTTCCTTGTTCATACAAAAAAATCTGTGGAATGGGCAGTCCGAGGATAATGGATTCAATGAGTTTTGAAGCTCTTTTTTCATCCCAAACATAATTTCTCTGAAATGGAGGAATCCTAATAACCCCATTATCCATAAGATTAAAAAGAGTTGTAATATTAAAATCGTTTGGTGTTGATGTTATGTCATATTCTCTTATGCTACTCTCTGCATCTTCTTCATAAGGTTCAATATCATACCATGTATCAGGCATAAGGAATTTCTCCATTTTTGTCGAAATATTTCCCCCTCGAGTGGCTATTTGGCAATATAACGTAGACCTACATTTGAGGCAAGAGATATGGAGGTCATTTGAGCGAAGTTCGGTATTCTTGGTTCGGACCTGAGTTCGATTCTTTATTGGAGAATTGAATTGAACAAAACCTTTAATCCATGCGGCTATCTTGGCAAATGGCACCTTAAAGACAAGCGGTAGATATTGGAATCAAGTATTTCAATAGGTTGTCTTTTTTGATTGGTGACCCCCGCCTCCACCAGCAAATCATCCGGTAGAATCCCGAAAGTCAAGCTATTCAGCGGACTTTCGGGATTTCTCTTTTTCAACACCACGCAGTATTGGATGGATAACCCACGAGTTTTTGGTATCATTTTTCCGAAGGTGCGCCATATGAAAAATAAGCAACAGCGGATACCAAGTTATGCCTTCTTCATCGCCTGATAAACAAAGCAATCCTTTATATGGTCATTCACCATACCCGTCGCTTGCATGAATGCATAGATAACCGTTGGGCCAACAAATTTAAATCCCATTTTTTTCAAATCCTTGCTGATTTGATCCGAGAGCGCTGTCGTGGCCGGTATATCTGCCATCTTCTCGCGACGATTCTCAATCGGCGTATAATCCACATATGCCCAGATGAACTTATCAAAGCTTCCGTGCTTTTTCTGTACTTCCAGAAATGCTTTGGCATTCGTTACGGCGGCATTCATTTTGAGGCGGTTTCTGATGATCCCTTCGTTTGCCAGCAGCTCCTGTATTTTTGCTTCGCCGTAACGAGCCACCTTGTCCGGATCAAATCCATCAAATGCCTTCCGGAACGCCTCTCTTTTTTTGAGTACCGTAATCCAGCTAAGCCCAGCCTGCATCCCCTCTAAAATCAGCATTTCAAAGAGCTTGTTGTCGTCATGTACAGGCCGCCCCCATTCATTGTCATGATAATCAATGTAGATGGGCAAGTCCCCCGCCCATGCGCATCTGATTTTTTCACACATAGCGTATATCCTTTTATGTAACTCAGTAGGCAACGCTTTTCACAAAAATCCATCTTGCACAAGGGAATACCAGCGGCAAATTCAGAATATTTCTTTCAGAAAAAATAACGCGAAATTTGACAATTTAAAATAAATTATTTCAGCATACTAATTCTTCTGTTGCATGGCTATCGCCTCTATCATCTCCTGTTTCAGTAAGTCTCACGGTGCTTCCTGAAAACCCGTAAGCTTTTTTGCGAACGCTCTTTCTGATCCGGCTCATGAAATCCTCACCTCCGCGCACGAATCATCACCGCAATGCGATGGTCTGCTTTGCCGTTGAAGAAGTCCGGGGCTTATGAAATACTGGCGTGGAGACAATACCGCCGGACCTGCGGCGGGCGGTCTTTCACGCCCGCGTGGTTTGGCCAGGAGAAAACAATGCGTATCTTTACACAAAAAATAACTGTCGGCGCTCAGGATATCGACATCCAGAACCGCGTGAGCAATCTGTGCTATGTGAACTGGATGCAGGATCTGGCCATACAGCACTCCACAGCCGTGGGCTGGGGTATGGAGCGCTACGAGGCTGTGGGTCAGAGCTGGGTGGTCAGGCAGCATACCATCACCTACAAGCGCCCGGCATTTCTGGGCGAGGTCATCACGGCGGCCACCTGGGTGGCCTCGTTCGCGCCCCGGCAGAGTCTGCGCCGCTATCTGTTCTGGCGCGGCGCGGATCAGGTTGTGCTGGCCGAGGCGGAAACCAACTGGGTCTATATTGATCTCGCAAGCGGCCGTCCCATCAGGCTGCCCGACGAAATGCGCGCCGCCTTCGAGATGGTGGAAGACGCCGGTGAAGTTCTACGGCTGTTGGGCGCATAGGACTTTCCTTGCTGCCGCCGCCCTTGCGTGGCTTTTCCACCGCGCTATCTCCCGCGCATGTTTGGCGGTCATGCTCTCTGGCAGGGATTGCCGCCTGTAGCCGGAAGAAATCCAGCAGCGCCGAGAAGCCCGGCGTGATTTCCGGGCTTCTTACGCGGAGGACAGACGCCAATGGGCGGCAAGCGCTTCTTTGAGCAGGGCCACGCCCTTGTCCAAATCCTCTTCGCTCAGATGCGAATAACCCAGAACAAGTTCATGGGCATGCGCGCCGTCGCGGCACAGGGAATAGTCTTCCACCGGCACGGCCCGGACGCCGCGCGCCCGAAGCGCGGCCAGAAGTTCCTCCGTAAAAACAACATCGGGAAAAGCCGCCACCAGGTGTAATCCGGCCGCCTGCCCCCTGACCTCAAAGCGGCTGCCAAAGTGCCGCGCCAAACTTTGCAGCAGGTGCGCCCTTTTCCGCTGATAGAGCTTTTTCATTTTCCGGATGTGCCTCTCCAAGCCGCCGCTGCTGATGAAAGCGGCCAGCGTGTACTGCGACAGGGCGTCCGTGTGCACATCCGTATACATTTTTTCCGGCTCCCAGGCTGCGCGCAGGGCGTCCGGCACAATGGCGAAGCCCAGGCGCAAGGCCGGGGCCATGATTTTGCTGAACGATCCCAGATAGATCACCGTTTCAGGCGCGAGCTCATACAGTGAGCTGACAGGAGCCCCTTCATAGCGAAATTCGCTGTCATAATCGTCCTCCACAATATGGCATCCGGCATCACGGGCAAAGCCGATCAAAGCCTGGCGCCGCTGCACCGGCAGGATACCGCCCAGAGGATACTGATGCGACGGTGTCACATAGGCAAAAGCCACACGTCCGGCCCGCTCCCGGCTTAATGTCCGCAACGCGGAGGTATCCAGCCCGCGTTCGTCGGCCCGCAGGCCTTCCACCGTGTATCCGGCTCTGACGACGACTTCCAGCAGGCCCCTATGGGCGGGATCTTCCACCAGCACAGCGCTGCTGTTGCGCCGCAAGAGCCGGGCCACAATCCGTAGCCCCTGGGTCGAGCCGGAGGTTATCATCACCCGTTCCGGCGGCACCCGAATGCCGCGCATACGGAAAAGATAGGCCGTAATGGCCTCACGCAACTCCCATATGCCGCCGGGACCGCAGTAGCGGAACGCGGCGGCGGGCAGGCTTCGGCAGACGTGCCGGTAAAGCCTGCCCCACTCCTCTTGCGGGAACTTGTCCAGGGCTGGAATGCCGGAACGGAAATTGACTTCATCCGGTCTGGAAACGTCGGCCCGCTGCCATTTTTGCCCCATAAAGCCGGCGGGGGTTCCAGACAGTGATGCGGTGGGGGCTATGCCCTGGGCGACCCTGGTCCCAGAGCCGGGCCGGGCTGCAAGATAGCCCTCGGCCAGAAGCTGCTCATACGCATCCAGCACGGTCTGCCGCGCTATGCCCAAATCTTTCGCCAGCCCCCTGCTGGAGGGCAGCTTTTCTTCCGCCTTCAGATCGCCGTGCAAGATGAGCGTTTTTATCCGCTCATATATCTGTCTGCGCAGGGGGATGCCCGTGTCGGCATCAAGTTCAAGCCACATATGCGTTCGCCAAAGTGGTATGTTAAAAATAAATAAAAAGTGGATCTTTTCCATCCAGTTCCGTCACCTTACCTTGGCGACACGGGGGAGGCAAGACCGCCATGACAAAAATACGCGCCGCCTTGTCCCGGTTTTCATCACACCTCTGCCGCGGACGAAACAATGAGAAACGTACAAACGCGCGCTTACGGCTTTCTCGCCCTGGCCATGATCATCGCGGGAAGCGCCGTGGTAGCCGGAAAGTGCATGGTCGCTGCCATGCCGGTCTTTCTCGCCGCCGAACTGGGCATATCCGTCAGCCTGCTGATTCTGCTGCCCCTGTCATTTCTGAGGCGGCACGGGCAGCCGAAACTGGACGGCAAAACGCATGTTGCGCTTTTTTTGCAGGCACTGTGCGGCATTGTTCTGTACCGGGCATTTATCTTCTGGGGCCTGCGGCACACCAGCGCGGCGGCCGGAGGACTTATCAGCAGCGCGGCCCCCGCGCTCATCGCGCTTTTGGCCTTTTTGCTGCTGCGCGAAAGGATGTCCGGCAAACGTGTCGCCAGCGTGCTCAGTGTTTCCATCGGCATTCTGGCCGTCAACCTGCATCCTTTTCTGAGCGGCGCCGTACAGGCGTCAGGCGCTATAAAAGGCAATTGCCTGATCCTGATGGCCGTTCTTTGCGAAGCCTGTTTCTCGGTCATGAGCAGAGCCGGTTGCGGCCGGGTGTCGGCATTGCGCGGGACAGCCCTGATGTCGTCCTATGCTTTCATCTGCCTGCTGCCGTGCGCCCTATATGAGGCCAGAGGATACGATTTTGCGGCCATGCGCCTTTCCACGGTGCTCTGCATCGGGTATTACGGAATTTTTGTATCCTTTCTGTCCTATGTTTTCTGGTTCAAAGGCATTGCCGTTGTTCCGGCGGGAGTCGCCGCCGCGTTTACGGGCTTTGTCCCGCTCAGCGGCGTGCTGCTTTCCGGCATGTTTTTACGCGAAGAAATCAGCGGAGCCCACTGGCTGGGCCTGCTGTTCGTTCTGCTTGGCGTCGGTCTGGCCTGCCTGCCGGAAGCCGCGCCGGCTTCCCGGAAGGCTGCGGCAACACAGTCAAAAATATGAACGCCAAAGGCGGGCGAACGTCGCTGTCCACCCGCCTTTACTCTTACCCGTTAAACACGCCTCACTTCTGTGGCACGGTATGCTCCCCAAAGACATCACGCGCGGCGAACAGACCGTTCAGGGCAGCCGGAAATCCCGCGTAAACGGCCATCTGCATAATGACCTCCACAATTTCCTCTCGCGTGCAGCCCACATGCAGGGCGGCCGCGATATGCACCCTGAGCTGCGGTCCCGCATTGCCCAGTGCGGTCAACGCCGCCACCGTCGCTATTTCCCGATTTTTCAGATCAAGTCCGGGCCGGGCGTAAATGTCTCCAAAGGGAAACTCCACAAGATAACGGGAAAAGTCAGGCGCGATGTTCCGCAGACTTTCCACCACAGCTTCACCACCCTTTCCGTCCACCTGACGCAGCACTTCAAGGCCTGTCTCATAACGCCGAGAATCCATATTTCCCCCTTTACTGTTCTCCAAAGCAAAGCACGGTCCGCCCAAAAGACAGAAACAAAGGACGCCGATCACCAGCAACAGATACGTATGCATGCAACCTCCTTTTTTCCTTTATAGGGAGGCCTGACGGCTTTTCATCATACTTTGTATGCGATACCTTCCAGGTATGACGAACGCCCTGCTCAACGCTTCCGACACGCACTTGCTGCACTGCTTTGCCGTGGTAGCCGAAGAAAAAAATCTGCATCGGGCGGCGGAACGCCTGCTGATGTCACAGCCGCCCCTGAGCCGCCAGATCAAAAAACTGGAAGAGCGTCTGGGGCTGACGCTTTTCATCCGGCATACCAGAGGATTGATTTTGACCGAAGACGGGGCGCGGGCTTTGGAGATCATCCGCCCGTTGCTGCGATTGCAGGAGAAAACCTTCACGCGGTTGGCGGCCCTGGCGAATCCCGGAGCAAAAGTCGTTGCCCTCGGCCTGACAACGGCTTTTGAGCAGGGTGTTTTTTCCGGTCTGGAAGCGCGTCTGCGCGGCCTGTACGCCTCACAACTGCGCCTGACGCGGGGAACCTCGCCCCGGCTGGCGCGTGACGTGCGCAAAGGCAGGCTGGACGCCGCTCTGGTGGCCCTGCCACTGGAAGCGCCCGGCCTTGTTCTTCGCCCCTTGCCGTATGACGAGCCGCTGCTGGCGGCCCTGCCGGAGCGTTGGCCCGAAGCCCGTTGCGGCGCACTGTCACTCCGGACCTTGAACGGCAAGCCTTTGTTCTGGTTCCGACGGGAGAGCAATCCGGCATTCTTTGATCGCATGCGGGGCGTTTTTGCCCATGCGGGTTTTGCGCCCGCCTTTCTGGAGGAACCGGCGGAGCACGACGTCCTGCTGGCCCGTATCGCTTCCGGCGAGGGTATGAGCCTGTTGCCCGCCTCATTCGCGGCCATCCGGAGGAAAGGCGTCGTTTTCACGCCACTGGCGGAAACCGCGCCGCTACAAATTCAACTTGGCCTGGCGACGCTTGCGGGCAGGGATGACGTTGCGGACACGCTTGTACGGGAGCTGGCAACGGCATTTCCGGCACACCGAAAGTCCGGCCTTAACGGACTTGGCGCGAAGACTTGAACCCCCACATCAGACGTTTCACATCAGGGATCAATGCGGTTCAGATGCCGCAGGCCCGAATGCATGATCAGTCGGCGCAGGAGGGGACGGTAAAGCACCTGCCGCTTGAGACACTTGCCCCAGAGCTCAAGGCGCAACGGCCGCATCAGACGGGCCTGCCAGCGGCAAGCCGCCTTGAAGTAGGCGTCGGATGCCGTTCTTTCGCCAGCCAGCTTCAGACTCTGCTAAACCAGCATGGCTGTACGAAAGGCATAGCTGAAGCCTTCGGCGGAGCTGGGACTGATATAGCCGCCGGCCTCACCCAGCAGGCAAGCGGCGCCGTCCGCCAGAACACCGGAGCCGGGCGGGCCGCCGGGACGGAGAATCAGCGTGGTTTCACGACTGCGGGCCTCCTGAAGATCATAGCCAAACGGCCTGATCTTTTCCTTGAAACGCAGAAACATTTCCCCCGCGCCCGCTACCGCCGGGATGGCCGCGCCGAGAAGATATTCCCCTCCCTTGGGCAGGCCCCAAGCGTAATAATCCGTGATTTCCGGGTCGAAAAAAGCCGCGAAATGCGGTTTACGCGAGGCAAGGGCGAAACGCTCCTGGATGGCGACATAACGGGCCGGGCACACGTGCGGAAAGAGCTTTCGCCGCACCACGGAATTGGCCCCGTCCGCGCCCACGATGAAACGGCAGCTCAGTTTCATGCCGTTCGCGCACACGACGCTGTACCCTCCAGCTTCATGATGCAGACTCTTTACCACAGTATGCGGGAATTTTCGTACCGTGTCGCCTACCGAAGCAAATAACCAGCGGTCAAAGGCTTCGCGGTCCAGATTCAGATAAAAGCGCTGATAATTCCGCTCCAGTCCGCTGGGCAGATCCAGCGTGCGCACCGCGAAAAGCTGCGGGTTACCAGAAGCCGCGATGGCAGCGCCATGTCCATAAGGGCCATGGCCTTCTGCGCATCGGGGGCCATCAGGCCGCCGCAACTCTTGATCCGGCCGGTTCCGGCATAAGTGCTGTCCAGAGCCCTGGCGTCCACCAGCGCAATGCGCAGCCCCGGCAACCTGGCGGCAAGACGGGCCAGGCACGATCCCGCCGGCCCCGCGCCGACGATAACAATATCGAACTCTTCCACAGCCGTCCCTCCCGACATTGTGCACTGATGAGGATGCGACCTCCTGCCCTCAAGCAGAGTATACTTAACTCCCTTTTGTCACTGGAGTGCGAGCGGCCCGGCCTGATATAAACTTTTCGATACATCACGATTTGAAATAAAATTTAAATTATTGCATGATATGTCAATAAAATAATTTTTAGTTTACCAGTGTTTCCGATATCTCAAGAAAATATTGCCATTTCATCATAAATACCCATTTTTTGCTTGACGGAATTGCGTCGGATCAGGAAGATAGTCTGGTTTAGAGCAGTAAAGGGGCTGATATGGACTATACGCGCACTGATGTCGACCTGACCGGCTTGATCGACGCCCTGACCAGCCGTTTGGACTACGGCAAGTCTTTGTACGACCTTCTGCCGACTCTGGCGGAAGTCCTGCGCACGTATCTGCCCCTCAGTGCTCTGGTCGTGCTGCGTCGGAGCAAGGATGATTTTCCCTTCAGCCCCGTGGCTTGGAGTTCCGCGCCAAACTTGACGGAGGAAGCTCTGTGCGCGGCCTTCGCCGGGCAAGACATCTTTGAACGTCTGCGCGCCCAGCAAACCCGGCCCGAGGTCATGTCGGACACACTGCAAACCCTTCTGTCCGCCGCCGGTCAACAAAAATTTCGGTGCCTTGCCTTGCCGCTGAAAGGGCAGGACGGTTACCTGCTGGGGTTTGCGATTTTCGGCAGTTCGCCTGCCGACAGACCGTGGGATGCCGGACAGCGCCGCCAGATGGACGTGTTCGCTGTGCTGCTGGGGCTCTTCATCGCCGGGCAGGCCTATTGTTCCCACCAGGCTTTTCACAACCGCATATTCAACGCCGCCATGGACCGGGTCAAGGTTGGCATTTACATCACCGACCCGCAGACGGACCGCATCCTCTACATGAACCAGTACATGAAGGAAATCTTTCATCTTGAGCAGCCTGAGGGCAAAATCTGCTGGCAGGTCTTGCAGAACGACAAGATACAGCGTTGCGAATTCTGCCCGGTGAGCCATCTGAGCGCCCACCCCGACGATCTGTCCGTCTATCGTTGGGAGGAGCACAACACGCTGACAGGCCGTTTTTTTGAAAATTATGACAGCCTGATGCGCTGGACCGACGGTTCGCTCGTTCATTTGCAGCAAACCATAGACATTACCGACAGCAAACGTCTGCGGCATGAAGCCACCATTGACGAGCTCACCGGGCTGCTGAACCGCCGAGCCGGTCTGGAAAGACTGACGCGGGCCGTTGGCGAAGCCCGGGAAAAGGGAACGTCGCTTATTGTGGCCCTTCTCGACATCAACAACCTCAAGGATATTAATGACGCGTTCGGGCACGCGGAGGGCGACGCGGCCCTCACTCTGGCGGCGCATGAAATCGGAGCCACTCTGCAGGGCGACGACTTCTGCTGCCGCTTGAGCGGCGATGAATTCGTAACTGTTTTTCATGAACTAGACCGCCACGCGGCGGCGCGTTGCCTGAAAAAGGTGCTGCGCAATCTGGAGGTGAAAAAAGAAGAGCTGCGGCTGTCCTATGAGTTGAGCTTCTGCTTCGGCTGCTTTGAGGTGCGCCCGGATATGCGCCTGGCCCTGCCCGCTATTCTCGCCAAAGCCGACGAAAGCATGTACGAGCAGAAAAAGCAGGCTCATATCAGATCGGCCGCCCTTCGCTTGCGCGAGGAAAACCTGCCCGCCGCGGAAGGCAGTCTACTGTGCAGCGCCGCCCAGCTTTACGACGCGCTCTGCCGCAGCACGGATTCCTATATCTACGTCTCCAAAGTGCCGTCGGGCGTCTTTCACTATTCCAAGGCCATGGTGCGCGATTTCGGCCTGCCGGGCGAAATTGTGCCCAATGCCGCCGCTGTCTGGGGAGAGCGGGTCCATCCGGACGACAAGGCGGCCTTTCTTGAATCCAATCAGATCATCGCCGACGGCAGATCCGACAGCCACTGTGTGGAGTACCGGGTAAAGAACCGCGAGGGGCAATGGGTCTGGGTGCGCTGCCGCGGCTATCTGGAGCGCGACGAAACCGGCGAGCCGACGCTTTTCGCCGGTTTTATCACCAATCTGGGACAGAGAAACAAGATCGACCATATCACCGGTCTGTACAATAAGATAAAATTTGAAGAGGACGTCACCGCCGCGCTGCAAAACCGTCCATCCACGCCGCTGCATCTCATGCTGCTGGGAGTGGATAACTTCACGCATGTAAATGAACTGTACAACAGGGTCTTCGGCGACGAGGTCTTGCGGATCATCGCGCAGAAGCTCCAGATCATTCTGCCTGAAACCGCCTCGCTGTACCGGCTGGACGGCGATGTATTCGCCATTGTCCGCTATGGAGATGGAGATGCGGACGACGCGCTGGCATCCTACAACTCCGTGGCCGAAAGTTTCCGCTATCAGCAGGAATACGACGGCAAGAAATACTTCTGCCCGCTTTCCGCCGGCTATGCAGGCTATCCCCAGGACGCCTCCAATCACGAAGAACTGTTGCAGGCCGCCCTCTGCGCTCTGGCCAGTTCCAAAAAAAACGGGCGCAACCGGATTACTTTTTTCAACAAGCAACTCGACAACAATCAGAAACGCTCCCTGGATCTCACGGAACTGCTGCGTGAAAGTATTGAACGTCAGTTCGAAGGCTTTGAGCTTTTCTACCAGCCCCAAGTGACCGCGGAAGGCGGCCGACTGGTAGGCGCCGAGGCTCTGGCACGCTGGAGCTGCCCAAAATACGGCCCCGTCTCGCCAGTCGAATTCATCCCGCTTATGGAGCAAAGCGGCTTGATCGTGCCGTTCGGGCAATGGGTTTTCAAAGAAGCCATGCGCCAGTGCAAGGAATGGACGCAGTGGCGGCCGGATTTCGTCATCAGCGTCAACCTTTCCTATTTGCAGGTCATTTCCGACGACATGATGCCTTTCATCGAGGCCACACTGGCAAAGACCGGCCTCAATCCCGGCAATGTGGTGGTGGAATTCACGGAAAGCTGCATGATACGCGAAAATACCCTGCTGCTGGAGATATTCAAAAAAATCCGCAGCCTGGGCATCCGTATCGCCATGGATGATTTCGGAACCGGCTATTCCTCGCTGAGCATGCTGAAAACCTCGCCCGCCGACACCGTCAAAATCGACCGCGTCTTTGTGCGCGACATTCTCAACAGCCGTTTTGACGCCACCTTCATCCGCTTTGTGGTGGCCCTCTGCCATGACGTGGACATCAAAGTTTGTCTGGAAGGCGTGGAGAAGGAAGAAGAGTTGCGACTGGTCCGATCGATGCAACTGGACTATATTCAGGGTTACTTCTTCGGCCGCCCCATGCCCGCCGCCGATTTTCAGCAGCGTTTTTTAAGCGGCGGCGCATAATGGCGGATATGGTTTCTTTTTAGGAAAAGTCTTGCCTTTTTTCGTCCCATGGGCTATCTAATCTTTTCGCGCGGTCATGCCCGCTTAAGAATGCTGTCGCCACAGCGCCGGGCCACGGTTTTGCCGCATTTGAAGTGAACTGTTTTTTGCATATACGGAGGATTGTATGAGCAAGGAATGCGATTTCTGCGGCAAAAAGCCCCAGGTTGGCAATCTCGTGAGCCATTCCAATATCAAGACCAAGCGCCGCTTTAACCCCAATCTTCAGCGCGTGCGTCACCAGTTTCCTGACGGCAGTGTTCGCACTCTGACCGTCTGCACCCGTTGTCTGCGTTCGGGTGCCGTGACCAAGCCCGTCGCGCGCAAACAGGGCTAGTTTCTCTCTTTTTTTTGTCATAGCAGGCCCCGTCAGTCCGCTGCCGGGGCTTTTTTTATCCATGTCGCACGCTTTTTTTCCCACATTCCATCCTCACGCCGGAAGCCGCTGGACCGTCCGGCGCAGGCCGGGCAGTCTGCCGCCGTTCTGGCGCAACATCACCGGCCCCACGGGGCTGGCGGACTATATGCAACGCCGCGACTGGCGGCTGGTGCTCAGCGCCTGCCGCATACCGCATATCCTGAACACATTTCGGGGGCGCGAATATATCTATGTCCCCCCCCTGCTGGAACAGGTTGCACTCAGTGAACTGACGGATTTCGACGGCGAACGGCGGCGGGCCGCTTCTCCTCCTTCGCCGCCACCGCCCGTATATCCATACGGCGGCCTGACGGCATTTTTTCTGTTGCCGCTGATCATCTGGCACGGTCTGCGCATGGGCTGGTGGCCCCCCGTGCCGGACTTCCTGCCGCCGCCGCAGACATGGTTCAATGCGGGCGTTCTGGACAACGTCCTGGTGCGCGTCTACGGGCAGTTTTACCGTCTCGCCACGGCCCTGACCCTGCATGCCGATCTGCGCCACCTCTGGGGCAATATAGCCTTCGGCGCTCTTTTTCTGACGCTGCTAGCACGGCTTACCGGCGTTGGGCGGGCCGTCTGGCTGACGCTGATCGGCGGCATTCTGGGCAACGGCCTGACGGTTTTATTCCGCCCCCGGGCCGTCACCAGTCTTGGCTTTTCCACAGCCTTGTTCGCGGCTGTAGGCGTTCTGGCCGGCATGATGGCCGGTCGGCAGACGCAAAGGCGCAAGGCCATCCTGCCCATTGCGGCGGGCGCGGCCTTGCTGGCCATGCTGGGAACGGAAGGGGAAAATACTGATTACGCGGCCCATGTGGCCGGTCTGCTCTGCGGACTGGCGCTGGGGTTGGGTGAAAGCTGGCGCATGCGGCGCGGCTGGCCCGCCCTGCCGCAGATCCCGGCCGGAATGCTGGCTCTGGCAGTGCCGACGCTGGCCTGGTGGTGGGCTTTCAACGCTCAGTAGGCGTTGCGAAAAAATGGACGGAACGAGGCCGGCCGGGGCCGAAGATACGGCTCCGGCCGGCGTTTTTTGACCGGAAGAAGCTATACCCCCGTGGGGCGGCCGATGCAGAAGTAGGCAAAGCCGCGTTCGGCCATGGCTGACGGCGAATAGAGATTGCGCCCGTCAAACAGCAGAGGCGCGGTCAGCAGGGTTTTGATACGCGCAAAATCCGGGTTGCGGAACTGATTCCACTCCGTCACCACCAGCAGCGCCTGAGCCCCCCGGCAGAGAGCGTACTGATCGTCCAGAATCTCCACCAGTTCATTGCCCTTGAAAATACGGCGCGCGTTGTCGGCGGCCACGGGATCAAACGCGCGGATCTTCATGCCCGCGGCGGTAAGCGCATTGATGATGTCGATGGAAGCGGCCTCACGCATGTCGTCGGTGTTGGCCTTGAAAGCCAGGCCCCAGAGCGCCAGCGTCTTACCTTTGACGCCGCCCTGCGGTTCGAAATACTCCTGAATGCGTTCGGCCATATGCTTTTTCTGCCGGGCGTTGACCGCCTCCACGGCATTGAGCAGCATGGGCTCCACTCCGGCGCTTTCCGCCGTCTGGATCAGGGCCTTGACGTCCTTGGGAAAGCAGGAACCGCCGTAACCCACGCCCGGATAAATGAACTGATAGCCGATGCGCGAATCCGAACCGATGCCCGTGCGCACGTCGCGCACGTCGGCCCCCACCCTTTCGCAGATGGTGGCAATTTCATTGATGAAGGAAATCTTGGTGGCCAACATGCAGTTGGCCGCGTACTTGGTCATTTCCGCGCTGCGCACACCCATCACAATGAGTTTTTCCCTGGTGCGGGCAAAGGGGGAATACAGCTCGCGCATGATGGAAGCCGCCCGTTCGGAATCCGTGCCCAGAACCACCCGGTCCGGCTTCATGAAGTCCGAAATGGCGTCGCCTTCCTTGAGAAATTCAGGGTTGGACACCACGTCCACGTTCAGATCCAGGCCGCGTGCGGCCAGCTCTTCCTTGATGATGCCGCGCACCATGTCGGCGGTGCCCACGGGCACAGTGGATTTATCCACCACCACCAGCTCATTCCGCATATAACGGCCGATTTCATGAGCCACCTGACGCACGTAGCTCAGATCGCAGGAACCGTCCGGCTGCGGCGGCGTGCCCACGCAGATGAAGGCGCAGTCCGCGCCGGCGATGCCTTCTTCAAGGCTGGTGGTGAAGGACAGCCGGCCGTCAGCGCGACTGCGCCGCACCATGGGTTCCAGGCCGGGCTCAAAGATATGCACGGAACCGGCGTTGAGTTTTTCCACCACAGCGGGGTTCACATCCACGCAAATCACCGTATTGCCCATTTCCGCGAAGCAGGCCGCGCTGACCAGTCCCACATAGCCTGTACCGACGATGCACAATTTCATGGTATGCTGTTCTCCCTGCGTTCTTCGACCCTCAACAGGCTTGACGCCCCGGCCTAGAACGGGTCAGAATAGTGTTCTCGAATATGTCAGTATACGTTATTTTTCGCCAATGGGCAACCATCAGGCGGCCAGGACAGACGGGACGGTCAACGGCTCTCCCGCGGAGGAACGGAGCATGATCGTCGGACTGGGCATAGACATTGCCGAGATGGCACGCCTTGCCAAGGTGTATGAAAAATTTGGACGCCGCTTTCTGGAAAAATTTCTTACGCCGACGGAGCTGGCATCCCTGCCTGCCCAGCCCCTGCCCTATATCGCCGGACGCTTCGCCGCCAAGGAAGCGGCGGTCAAGGCGCTGGGCACGGGTTTCAGCCGGGGCGTCGGCCCCCGGCAGATCGAAACGGGCCGCAACGCGCTCGGTGAACCGCAGCTTCGCTTTCTGGATCAGGCTCTGGCCCGGGCCCAACGTCTGGGCGTGCGGCACAGCCGCCTTTCCATCAGCCATGAACGCAGCGTAGCCGTGGCTGTCGTCATTCTGGAGACATAATGCGCAGCCTTGCCGAATTCTTAGAACTCCTCCCTCCCCTGCCACTGCCCGCTGAAATGCGGGCCTGGGACGCGGCGGCCGTGAAATTGGGCCTGCCGGAAGTCCTGCTGATGGAAAACGCGGCCAGAGCGGCCTTTGACGTACTGCGCGCCTACCGCCCGCATCTGGCCGGACAGACGGTATGGCTGTTCATGGGCAGCGGCAACAACGGCGGCGATGCCGCCTGTCTGGCCCGCCATCTGCTGGATGCAGGCGCGCGGCCGCTGGTGCTGCACACAAAAGCGCTGGGCGCGTACAAGGGCGTCACGGCCAAGCATCTTCGCATAGCCCGGTCCGTCGGCGTGCCCTTTGCCCCGCTGGCCCGGCACGACTGGCAAGAACCGCCGGACATTCTGGTGGACGGACTGCTGGGCACCGGCTTCAACGGCGAACTGCGTCCCACCCTGCGGACAATCGTTGAGCGCATCAACCAGCTGGTGCCTTCCCGCTTTGTCCTGGCCCTGGATATCCCCTCCGGACTCAACGGCACAAGCGGCCGGCCGTCGCCCGTGGCGGTACGGGCCACGGCCACTGTCAGTTTTGCGGCGGCAAAACCCGGCCTGATTCTGCCCTGGGCCCGTCCCTGGACCGGCCGCCTGCATGTCCGCGCCATCGGCATCCCGGCTGTAACGCGTGACGCGTGCCCGTGCGGCGCGTATCTTCTTGACGGGCGTTGCCTGCGCGCTCTGCCCGGCCTGCCGGAGAACAGCTATAAAAACAGCTTTGGGCATGCGCTGGTACTGGGCGGCGCGCCGGGGCTCAGCGGCGCTGCCCACCTGGCGGCACGGGCGGCCTTGCGCGCGGGCGCGGGCCTCGTGACGGCGGCAGCTCCGGCAGCCGCGCTGGCGGACATCAAAAGCGGCTGGCCGGAAATCATGACTTTGGCCCTGACCGGGCCCGGCGCGCACCAGTGGCCTGACAGCGTGTCCGAAGCGTTGCAAGAGCTTTGCGCGCGCTGCACGGCTCTGGTGGCGGGACCCGGCATGGGACGCGGCGAGGACGCGGCCCGCTTTCTGGAGGCCCTGCTGAATCTGTCGCAGCGCCCGCCCACGGTTTTTGACGCCGACGCCCTGATGCTGCTGGCACGCCGCCCCGCCCTGCTGGAGCAGCTGACGGAACGCGACATTCTGACGCCCCATCCCGGCGAAGCGGCGGCCCTGCTGGCCTGCTCCACAAGCGAAATCCAGGCCGCCAGACCAGCCGCGCTGGCCAGGCTGTGTTCCCGCTGCGCGGGCGTTGTTGTGTTGAAAGGCGCGGGCACACTGGTCGGACAGTCAGGCGCGCCACTGCTGGTCAGTCCCTATGACGTGCCGCAACTGGCTATGGGCGGTTCAGGCGACGTGTTGGCGGGCTGCCTGGGCGGGCTGTTGGCGCGCGGCGACGGCGCGGATCTGCCCAGCCTCGGCGTGGCGGGCGTGGGAGTGGCGCTGCACGCTCTGGCGGGCCGCCTCTGCGCCGCCACCTGGCCGGAACGCGGCAACAGGGCCTCCGAACTGGCCGATGCCCTGCCCAAGGTCCGGACAGGCCTCACGTACGCCACAACGGATCAGATCCGCCAGGAGGTGCTGCCGTGGCCGGAATAGTGTTGCGCAATCTTGAGGAAACGCGCCGTATGGGCCGCTGGCTGGCCGCCCATCTGCCGGGCTCCGGCGTGCGCGCGCTGCTGCTGCGCGGCCCTCTGGGCAGCGGCAAGACCACCCTGACCAGCGTACTGGTCCAGGCTTTACCCGGCGGCGACGAGGCGGAAGTGGCGAGCCCTTCTTTTACCCTGTGCAACCATTATCCCACCACGCCGCCGATACTGCACTGCGATTTGTACCGCAGCCCGGGCGGCCTGCCTGACGAAATCCTGGACGGTCTGGAAAATCCCGCCATTCTGACCGTGGTGGAATGGGCTGAATACCTTCCCCCGGCTGATCTGCCGGAAGAAATTCTGGACATCTCGCTACAAGCGTGCGAAGAAAGTCGCTTGATAACACTGCAAGCACGCGGGCCCGGCGCTACGGCCCTGCTGCAAAGCCTGTGTGCGCAGTGGCCGGAAAGCGACGGATGAGTCCCGATGCGCAGGCTGGCTGCGCACTATGACAAATCGCGGACAATGGATACAGGCATGAAAATTCTCGTACAGAAATTCGGCGGCACTTCAGTGGCGACGCTGGAGAGTATGAAACAAGTGCGTGAAAAGGTGCTGGACGGCCTCAAACGCGGCAACAAGGTCATTGCCGTGCTGTCGGCCCGTGCCGGGGAAACCAACAAACTGCTGGCCCTGGCCGATGAATGGTCGCCCACGCCTGACAAGGCGGAATGCGACGTGCTGGTTTCCACCGGCGAGCAGGTTTCCATCAGCCTTTTCACCATGCTGCTCAAAGATATCGGCATTCGTGCCCGTTCGCTGCTGGGCGGACAGATTCCCGTCACCACGGACGACGATTTCGGCCGCGCGCGTATTTTGTCCATTGACAGCAAGGTGCTGCGCGCCCATCTCGACCAGCACGACGTGCTGGTGGTAGCCGGTTTTCAGGGCTGCACCGAAGACGGGCGCATCACTACGCTCGGACGCGGAGGGTCGGACACCTCGGCTGTGGCCCTTGCCGCCGCCTTGGATTCAGCAGAGTGCGAGATATATACGGATGTTGACGGCGTCTACACCACAGATCCCAACATCTGCTCCACAGCCCGCAAAATGGACCGCGTGGCCTATGAAGAAATGCTGGAAATGGCCAGCATGGGGGCCAAAGTCCTGCATATCCGCTCCGTGGAATTCGCCAAAAAATATAAAGTCCCTGTGCGTGTGCGCTCCACGTTCAGCGATGACCCCGGCACTCTTGTCACTCAGGAGGACTCCAGCATGGAAGCTGTTCTCGTTTCCGGCATTGCTTACGACAAAGACCAGGCCCGCGTGACTCTGCGCGATCTGCCCGACGTGCCCGGGATGGCCGCGTCCGTCTTCGGCCCCCTTTCCGAAAAGGGCGTTCTGGTGGACATGATCGTCCAAAACACCAGCCAGGACGGCCACACCGACATGACCTTCACCATCTCCCGCAAGGATCTGCCGCAGACGCTGGAGCTCATGACCGAAGTGGCCCGGAAAACCGGCGCCTCGGAAGTACTGCACGACGTGAGCGTGGCCAAGGTTTCGGCCATCGGCGTGGGCATGCGCAATCATTCCGGCGTGGCCGCGCGGGCCTTCGCGGCTCTTACCCAGGAAGGCATCAATATTTTGATGATCAGCACCTCGGAAATCAAGATCACCATCCTGATTCAGGAAAAGTACGTTGAACTTGCCGTGCGTATTCTGCACGACACCTTCGGCCTGGACTGGGACATCGGCTAGCTGTTGTTCCCATGACATTAGAACAGCCAACGGGCTGATAACTATCTGAGTAATGTCCACACTCAGAAAAGTCTGTTTTTTCAATGCCTCCTATTAAAATAGCTGTCGCAGATCTTCAGCCCGGCATGTACGTCGTTGATACGGGCATATCCTGGCTCAAAGCGCCCATGTTGTACGCCGAACAAGGGTTGATAGCGTCTGAAGAAAAAATAGCCGAGATTATCGGGCAGGGATATACTGAGGCGTATTACGACCCGGAGCAGTCGCACGTATGTCCCAAGCAGGAAATGTCCCTCGACGGCGCGGGGGATGCGCCCCGGAAAGATGAAGCGCGCGCGCCTCTGGCTGAAGAGCTGGTACAGGCGCGGACTGTGTATGCCGACTCGTTCAGACATGTAAAAAAGTTCATGCGCTCCATTCAGAGCGGCCCTGTGGATATTGCTGCTTCAGAGCCTTATGTGGAAGGCATCATCAGCAGCCTCAGCCGCAATGCGGATGCCCTGATTTCCCTGTCAAAGCTGAAGACGTATGATGAATATACCTATGTTCACTCCGTCAATGTGACCATATTTGCAGTAGCCTTTGCCCGTTATCTCGGGTTTGACGATTCAAAGCTGCATCTGGTGGGTATGGCCGGTCTGTTTCATGACATCGGCAAGGAACTGATCCCTCCCGAGATTTTGAACGCACCACGTCGGTTGACGGATGCGGAATTCGAGATCATGCGCTCTCATGCCCTGCTCGGCTATGAGGAACTAAAAAAAGTAGAGGGCATTGCCTCTGAAATCCTCGCCGGCGTCGTCCAGCACCACGAGAAACACAACGGCACCGGTTATCCCCGGCGGCTTGTGGGCAGACAAATCAGCATATACGCGCACATTCTTTCCGTAGCCGACTGTTACGACGCGCTTTCGGCCAGAAGAGTCTATAAGGATCCTCTGCCGCCCAGCAAAGCTCTGGGGATTATGTACGGCATGCGGGGAGAGGCCTGGAAACCGGATTTTGTGGAAAACTTCATCAAAATGCTGGGCATTTATCCGGTGGGCACACTTGTGGAGCTTTCCACGGGGCATCGGGGCGTGGTTTCCCGGTCCAATCACAATTTTCCGGCGCAGCCTTGTGTCATTGTCGCCCAAAGTCCAGAGGGGCAACCTCTCGCTCCGCGCACAATGGATCTGGCGGCGCAGCGCAATGTCAGCATTACGCGTACGCTCAAGGATGATGAAGCGGCAGGTTTCGACGTGCTAGCATTGCTCGGCGATCAAAACGCCGAAGCAGCTCTTGTCTGAGCTCAGCCTTTTCAAAATGCCCCACGCTGTCCGCCTGAACAAGTCCTTGAACGCATAGCGGTTCGGGGGTAATCCGTTCTAAAGCTCCCCGAGCAACAAACGCCGCAAATCCGGCACAGTCGCGCAAAGATAGTCCGCGCGGGCTTCCGCCAATTCCTCACGCGAGCCATATCCGTACAAGACGCCGGCGCAGGCCATGCCCACCGCATGCGCGCCCTGCACATCATATTTACGGTCTCCCACCATCAGACAGGACCGCATATCCTCAATGCCCCACTGCGCGCAGGCATAGCGCAAGACATCCGTCTTGTTGTTGCGGGCGCCGTGCAGCTCAGCCCCGGCCACAAGAGAAAAAAAGCCGTTGATCCGAAAATGCTCCAGAACCCGGCGGGCAAACGGCTCGGGCTTGGATGTGGCCACACAGAGCCGACGTCCTTGCCCCTGAAGCTCACGCAATAAGTCCGCTATGCCGTCATAGAGGCTGTTTTCAAAAATACCTTTAACATTGTAATATTCCCGGTATTTCTGGATAGCCAGATCCACGCGCGCCGCATCGTTGTCGAAAAAAGGCGCGAAGGAATCCCGCAGCGGCGGTCCGATAAAGGGGATCAGTTGTTCAGACGGCACATGCATATGAAAAAAATTCAGCGCATGTTCCACGGAACGGATGATGCCGGGCTTGGAATCCGTCAACGTGCCGTCCAGATCAAAGAAAATATGCGTCGACATGAAAATCCTTCAGGCAAAAGATAAAAAACGGCCGTGCCGTTGTGATATTGTAAAGATCCGGCGTAAGCCAGTCAATGCGGGGCCGCCCTGAATGCGCGCTTTTACCGCGTGGACAAAGCCGCGCCCCAAAGCTATCTTCAAAAACGCGGAAGCTGCATATTGCCAGGCGGCATGTCCGCTAGCCCCGTGGCGCTGATGCAGGAGGAAGTATGGACCGACGCGCCTTTTTGTGGATGACTCTGACGGCTCTGGCCGGAACGGGTTGCGTATCCCGCTCCCAGTCCGGATCTCTCCTGCCGCCCGTGGATGCCGACATGACATACAGCCCCGGCTCCCCGGCGGAAGCCAAAGCTATCTTCAAGGAATTCACAGGCACCGCCTGGAATGCAGCTGTTCCCGAAAGCGGGAAGGAAAACCGCTGGGTGAGCAATACCCCGGGAAACACGCCAGAGAATGCCGAGTCCCCACCCTCTGTGGCGGACGAAAGCGAAAAATCCGCCAGAACCGCTCCACAGGCCGAGCAACCCGCCGGAGCGAGGGAAAAAGCTGCACCAACCACGCGGAAAGAACATAATGGCCAACGCCCGCCACCAGCTTCCGGCCCAACGGCGAAGCGGAAAAAAGAATCCGAATCCGCCTCTCTTCCGGCCACACCGCGCGCCCGCGTGGGAGACGCCCGCCGGGCGGTGAACGGCGTCATCACCATCCACCCCGGCGAGGTTGTGCAGTTTGAGGCTCAGGGCTACTGTCTCGACCCGGACCGGCCCGCCCCTTCCGAGGGCGAACCCATGCGTTTTATTCCTATGGCCAGCTTGATCAATTTCCGCCTGCGTCGCCTCTTTTACAAAGTTCTGCACATGGCCGGCAGACAAAACACGAGCTACGCCGCCGACTTTCAGAATGTCGTCTGGGCCATCCGCACGGCGGACGCCAAACAGAACTCCTGGGGAGACGAATTGGGCGGCGCTGAAAAACTCCTGCTCAATGTCGCCATGCCCGGTGGGGCGGCCCTTTTGCAGCAAGTGCGCCGTACCGCCACCGGCAGAACGGAAGGCGGCCGGGGCCTCGCGCCGCTGGTGCCCGGCGTGAATTTCTCCGCTGACAGCCGTTTGCATCTGGAGCAGCTTTTCCGCCAGACGCCTCGCGGAGCCATCCCCCACAGTGACGCCCAGTTTTCCATGCTTTCCAGCGGGGTGGCCGGGCGGGCCGAAAATCTCGGAAGGCTGCGGGTACGCTGGCAGATTGCCAACAGCTCGGAGAAGGACTTTACCTTTGATGCCGCTCAGTGGGCTCTGGACCCGCAACGTAAGGTTCAGCGTGAAGCGCTTCCACCCCCGTCCTCAGGCCTGGTGGTTAAAGCCTGAGTCAGACTCTCATGATGCAACAAAGCCCCGTCCGGGGCTTTGTTGCATCATGAGAAGAGTTGCGTACCTGTTATGAAAGCGGAATACTGGCTGCCGCATTTTTCTTGATTTGTTCCGTACTGAGGGAGAGCGGCTGAATCCATTGCAGACCGCAATACTGGTCATCCTTCCAGACAAGCATGGCCCGCTCATGCAAATGCCAGGGCGCCTGCTCCAGCACGATATCCACCTGCTCGTCCTGCTCCGCCCGTACGGGGTCCAGATACTGCACACAGATGCCGGTGGTGCTGATATTGACCACAAAAAGACGTACCTTCCGGCCCTTGTGTTCGAGAAAGCCTTCCGTAGGACTTTCCAATGAAATACGTTCGGCCCGGCGTTTGTCGTCACGCATAGAGTCAATAATGCGTCTGAGTTGCTGAGAGAGTTCGCCCAATTCCGTCACCTGCTGGGTGCTCTCCTCCATGTTGGCGGCGGATTCCTGCGCGTTTGAGCTCAGACTTTTCATCCGTTCTCTGATGCTGTCTGTAATGGAGCTCTGGGTTTCAGCGGCGGACGCGATGGCGTGAATTTCAGCAGCCGTCTTGCGGGCCATGTCCAGAATGCGGTTGAGAATCGCCCCGAACTGGCTGATGAATTCCTTTGACTCCGTGGAGAGTTCCACAGCCTGACTGGTGGAGCGCGAACTTGTCTGCGCGCTGGACTGGATGGATTTGACCGCCTGGGCCACCTCTCCGGTGGCCTGCATGGTCTTTTCCGCCAGCTTGCGCACCTCATCCGCCACCACGGCAAAGCCCCGACCGGCTTCTCCGGCTCGTGCCGCCTCAATGGCCGCGTTCAGGGCGAGCAGATTGGTCTGGTCCGCGATATCCTCAATGAGCGTAATCACATGGCTGACATTGGTGGAATGCTCGTTCAACTTATCCATATTGCCCGCCAGAGCATGAATCTGCGCCGTAAGCCGCCCGACGCCCTCAATGGCCTGCTCCACCATGGCCGCGCCCCGCCCTGCTTCTTCCTCCGAGGCTTGAGCGTTGAGCGTGGCATCCGCCGCCCGTTCGGCAATATGCGTCATGGTCGCGTTCATGTCCTCGACCTCACCGGAGGTCTGTTTGGAGGCTTCGTCCTGCTCGCGGGCGATACCGGAAGTTGTGGCAAGCTGGGCAATGACAGTCTCAAAGACCTGAGACTGGCGCTGGGCAACAGCCTGCGCTTCACTGGCGGATTCGGCGATGGTGTCATGCAAAGACGCAATGCGCTGACGGTTGTTGTATTCCTCGGTAATATCAAAGACCATGTCGATATAACCGACATGCTCGCCCGCACGGTCATTCAGCGGAACCACCATGGCTTTGAGCGTGCCCATGCCCGGTTGATGGAAAACCACATCCTTGATGCCTCGCAAGTAGCACTCCAAAGCACAGTGCTCTGTATTACAGACAACAGCCCCCCAATTGGAACACTGCTTGCCCAACAAATCCCCGCAGAGCATACCGAACTGCTTTTCCGCCGCCGTGTTGACAAAGGTGAAATTGCGATCTTTATCCAGCGTCGCCAGCGGATTGGGCAGTGAATTGAGAATGTCCCTGTACTGCGACGATTGATCCAGCACGATATCCAGAGCCCGATTCAGCGCTGTGGCCATATCGCCCAATTCGCCCCCGGCCTTCTCATGCCAGCGGACTTCAAAGTCTCCGGAAGCCAGCTTCTCAGCAAACACCCTGCCGCGCTGAATTGGTTTTTCGATATTCATTCCCACCAGAAACCCCAGAATCAACACACAGACGCTAAATGTGGCGCCCCAGCCCCAGAGCTGTACACCCCCGTCAGCCGGGCCTGTGGACGGCGTTTGCGGCAAACCGGATGTCGCCATACATATGATTATGAAAATGAATGCAACACAGACCACATTACAAGCCAGAAGCTTGTAATGAACTCGTAAAGACCGCCACATGATTTTACCCCTCTCTATGGTGCATGTAAGGCGCCGGAGAAACATGCAGCACCATTCTCCGGCATGGACAGTGAACCCCTTCCCACTACAAACCCGCTATCCGGGCAGCATCGCGCGACAGTAGCGCGACCGGATGCGGATATTGTCTATATTGAAACCAGATCATATCCGGTTTTATTTTTCATTCAGAACCGCCAGCGTGGACGAAGCGTAATGTATTCAAGAGGATATTGACAGGGGCCATACCTGCCAAGACATCCCGACCAACCTCAAAACAGCGTATCGAACTAGGGGTTGGTCGAAAACAGCCTTCAAATTAAACATATCTTTTTACTAAAATTATCCTGAATCATGTACTTTGCCAAGCTTATCGGCAGCAAGAATAATTATTATAGGTCACTCAGTTCACTAAAATAACACTATGAAAAGATGGTTTGAAGTTTTTCATTTTCGACTGCCCCGCGAACAGTCTGCAAAAAATGGATTTGGGAACTAAATCTTAAGTTATCGACAAAAATATTCTGTTATCTATGCGAGATAGCTTGCTATGATGATAATTATGAAACAATACGCCCTGAGAAGACGGCGACATGGGCATACATGATGGCGATAGATTTACCATTGCGCCAAGCGATATGCGAGACAGCCCTGTCTAACAGGCATAATTCACCAGAAGTGGAGCTGACAACGGCATGACGCGCGTGATGCCCCGCCAGAAGCACAGATCAGGTGATTACCATGGATATAGTCCATGAGGAACGGGGCAGCAGCGCCAGGATGGCGCGCGCCAAACAGGCCTGGATATACCAGCGCCACTGTCGGGTCCGGTTCCGCAATGGTTCAAAGACGCGCGCAAGGCCGATAAAGGAAAAAAGAGATAGTGGAGAAACGAGGAGGCTATGCCGCCGTGGGAATGGCGCAATATGTTGGGAGCAAACGCCGAAAAGGATCAGACGTCCGGTTTACGCAAACAGCTAATCCATCTTTCTGTGCATGGACGCCCGCCTGCCTGTGCCGTCCACGCCAAAACGCGCGTCCAACGCCTTATTGTCGCCGGGTTTGTTGAAATAACCGTCCCGCGTACTCAAGGGCTCCCCCAAGGCCAACAAGGTACCTGCCGTCACAAAATGATATCCTTTGCGGCGCAGTTCGCGCACCACGCCTTTCAGCAGCGACGCCGTGCCCGTGGGCACACGGTTGGCATGAAAGAGAAGAATGGAGCCGGGCCGTACGCGGCGCGCCACATCCACGGCCAACTCCGGGCGGCTGTTATCCGCCATGGTCTCGGCCACCACATCCCACTGGATGACCCGCAAACCCAACCGGGCCAGGAGCGTCAGGGCCTGATCCGAGCAACGCCCGTACGGCAGCCGGAACAATTCGGGCACGGGCGGCATGTTCGGCGCGGGCATACCCGCAGCTTCTGCCCGCCGGAGGATGTCCTCGCGCAACGTCTCATATTCCGTCTGGGTCCAGAGCGCCTGATCACGCATGCTTTGCTGGTCCATAATGCCGAAATTGCCGTGTGACCAAGCATGGTTGCCGATTTCGAATCCAGGTTCGGCCATCAGTTGCTTGGCCCGTTCCGCGTGGGTGCGCATCCATTTGCCGCCCATAAAAAGAGTGGCCGGAATATGCTCGCGCCGCAAAAAATTGATGACGTCCGCGTCATATCCCGTGGTGACGGTGGCCAGTTCGCAGAGGTCAAATGTCAGAGCCACGGCCTTCAAGTCACCCGGCAATCTCACCCGGCGGATGGTCCCCTCTTCCTGCGAGGTCAAGGGCGGGAGTTGTGTGAACGGTACACGCCGTTGCGGCGGCGCGCTGTTGTTGGGAAGAGCACGGCGCAGATCTTCGGGCCTGGCCTGCCAGGCACGTTCCTCATCCTGCTCGGTCGTTGCGGCGACGGTACGGGATCCCGGCTGGCTCCATGCCGATGAAGAAGGCGGGCAGCAGGTGACCGCCAGACACAAAACAAAGCAGAAAAGCCGGGTTCCGGCTGATACCAACATGGCGCTTTCATCCTCGATAGCTTAACGGCATAACCTAAACGCAAAAAAACAGGCAGCCGCAACAATGTAATTGCCTGCGTTTCCGGCTGGTGCGCCCGGCAGGAATCGAATCTGCGGCCTACAGCTTAGGAGCCCATTCTGGGCGAAAGATACGCTTGCATCTCCTTGTATCTCTGTGTACAAAATCCTGTGAATATAAAGCCTTACGAGATGGTGACGGATATGGAGAGATTGCGCGAGAATCGCAATCAGGTCGCAAAATCCGATTTTAGGTCGCAATGAGGTGCAAGATGAGCCATCGAAAATCCACCAAATATCCTGGTGTTCAAGTCCGTGAAAGCGCAGATCGGAGATACAGAGGACGCCCTGATATGTGCGACACCATAGACTATCGTGACACAACGGGCAAGCGAGTCCGCAAGGATGTAGGATGAGCGAGTGAGGGATTCTCTGCTGCGCTTGCATCCGAGATGAGGGCACGCCTTGTAAACGAAGCCAAGACCAATGCTGCGATGGGGGAAGCGGCTTTGCCCCGTGCCACGAATATCACCTTGGGGCAGGCATGGGAGCACTATTTGCGTGACTGGCTTGAGGCGAATGGGAAAACAACCGGCCCGGATTTGAGTTTGATACGCGGACATCTCAAACCTCTCTGCGCACTGCCCTTGCAACAAATAACAGCACACCGGCTTGATCAGCTCATGGGTGAAATGCGTGCCGCAGGGAAATCCGCCCAGACCATAAGGCACGCTGTCGGGCTTGTGCGCAGGGTCATGCGGCGTATGCGTATGTGGCAGCTCTACAGAGGGCCGATGCCTTTTGAAGAGGTCTGACCTTGCCCAGGACCAACAATGCGCGAGAGCGTTTCCTTACGCCTCAAGAGGCCAGAGCTCTGCTCGATGAATTGAAGAGACGGAGCCATCAGACATGGCTGATGGCACTGGTGAGTATGCATTGCGGCCTGCGCTTTGGCGAGATTGCCCGCCTGCGCCGGGCTGATGTGCGCTTTGAGAGCAATACCCTCTATATTGCTGAATCCAAAAGCGGACGCTCGCGATACGCGGTCATGACAGATGAAGTGGTCATGACTCTGTGCGATTTGCCCAAAGGCCCAATGAGTGCTCTGCTTTTCCCAGCGAGAGATGGTGGTGTCATGAGGGCTGCGTCTGAATCCTTCAACCGTGCTGTGGATAAACTTGGGCTGAATAATTCCGGTGAAGTCATCAGAAAGGCAGATGGACGGGAAACGCATCTGAAAATTCAGGACAGACGGCAGCGTGTTGTCTTCCATACCTTGCGGCATACCTATGCCTCTTGGCTGCCCTGTGGTGGGCAGGCGCAGCTCACCATTGCAGACAGGCTGGGCCATCATTCGCTGAAAATGACCAAGCGCTACACCCATCTTATGGATGCAACCCGCAATATCACGGCCAAAACCATCAGCGCGACATTCCATCAAAACGTCCCTGAATCTCCTGAGAGTCTACCGTCAGAATGCGATTAGTAGCTTGCCAAATATCAAGGTCAGCTTTTGAATAACGCACTGCCCGGCCCGACTTATGATAAACCGGGCCTATTTTTTGACACCGCCAACTGCGCAGTGTGTTGGGCGAGACGCCAAGGTATCGTGCGGCTTCGTTCTCAGGCATGCTTCCAGTCGAGGTTTGAGTAATACCTTTCAATGCCTGACTGACGCCATCACGAACAGCGCTCGCAACCAGATAGTGTAGCTGCTCTGGGCTGACAACAATAACTTGACTCATACTGCACATTAGGTCTTGATTAATGACATATCATCAAGGGTCAATATTTTGCCAACAGCGTTGATAGCATAAAGAAATAAGCTGACGAGTAGATATGCAATTGTTTTGTTCTTTTATTTTTCAGTTCTTATTACAATGCCAAGCTCTTCGGCAATTTCTGCATTGCTGTAGCCCTTAAAAAAAGATCAAAAATCTTCGTCTCTGCAGGTGTAAGGTTCTGCATGGCTTTTTTCCTACGAAAAGGTATTTCCTACTTCGTACCACGTTGAAGAAAAGCTGGGCAGTGGCCTTTTTACTAGGTTTGCAAAATTTTTTGTTTTTTCTTGGAGCGAAAAAAATGTTGGAATTTTAAGAAGTTATACGCAAAAAGGCCAGCAACCCGCGATTTTGCCCTCACTGCGAGGGTAAATCGCGAGCGTTGGCGCTCTGGCGGGGTACCCCTCTTCAATTGCAGGGGGTCAGCGTTGAGAATAGTATAGTCTGTGGGAGACCTGAGGGGCTTGCAAATAACCGCAAATAACTGCGGGAAGGCATCAGTTGCACCCACGTGGCATTATAAGGAGAGAGGGACAGGATCAAGGAAGAAAGCCATGGCCGGACATGGCCTTTGCCCTCAATCATTGTGGACGCTTACAAATATTATATCATTATAAAGGCTTATTCACAGAAAATGGACATCAAAAGTCACAGCTCATAATTGCTACACATTCAGAAGGAGTATTTGCGAAGCTTTAAAAGATAAAAATACAAAAGTAATTGTGCTTAAAATTGATCAAAAAGGGAATATTTCTTTAGGAAATTCTGTTACTCCATTAGTTCTAAATAATAAATCAAGTGCAGAAATTAATTATCAGGCATTTAGAACAGCATCGACAGATTATCATAATGCTCTGTATGGCTATATTGAAGCTGAAAACTTGAAAAATAAATATGCAAGCACGCAAGAAAAAATAACTTATACCAGACTGAATAAAAATGGAGAAGAAACAGAATAATATATATGTTTATCAGAAAAAAATTAGGCATATAATACATCATCCGGAAAATAAAAATAATAGCTACAGTGATAGTGATATTAAGCAATATATTGAGAATATGCGTACATATATTGGGACGAAAATAAAATATTATATTAATTTAGAACAGCCGTGACTTTCATAATAACAATGATGTGTCTAACGCCATGCGAGTATATTGTCGATTTAATATGACAGAATGACTAGGCATAGTTCAAAAATCGTATCGGTTCGGCTCGAAAGCCAGGCGATGGGCATCCAAATGTCTGCCTAATGCCGTGCGATACCCTGCTTTTGCGCTACCCCTGAACGGATACGAATTTCTTTATATCTTCAAAGCTCAGTATGGAATAGAACACTAGCTCCCCATGACAGGCCGACACCAAAGCCTGAAATCAGAATGTTTTTGAAATTACTATCAAGGCGAGAGAGCGCAATTGGGATAGTAGAAGAAACACAATTGCCTATATCTTGAAGGAGGAAGGGAACAGTAGCATTGGGCAGAGATAGCCTTTGCCCAATAGTATCAACAATAAATTTTGAGGCATGATGCAATAGCAGGCAATCTATATCTTCTTTATCCAGTTTGTTATTCTCTACGCATTGTTTAATTATGTCAGGTATTGTACTCAAAGAAAAATTGAATATATCACGACCTTTCATATCAAGAATGCCATTTGACAAGAGACATAAAGAATCTGCTCGGCTACCATCTGTGCCAAAGCAGGATTTTCCTAATTTATATTTAGGTGAATTAGATAATAAAGTGCAAGTGGCTGCATCTCCAAAAAGAAGCTGTGTATTAGCATCATTATAATTCAGGATAGAAGAATAAGGGTCTGCCGTAAATAAAAGACCATTGTTAATATTGTTTAGTTGCATAAAAGCACAGGCTATGCTCAACGCATAAACATAGCCAGAACATCCAAGCCCAATATCAAAAGCAGCAATATTTGTAGAAAGACCTAATTCGTTTTGTAATAAAGCTGAGATGTGGGGAAGAGCATGACCGCCATCAGGGTTTTGCGTAACGACTATCAGTAATTCACAACTTTCGGGTCTAAAACTATGCTTTTTAGTTAAATCGTTAAAGGCATCTTTGCATAAAGATTGCAGGCTTTGCTCTTGCCCCATGCGGCGCAGTGTGAGAAAGCCAATTTTATCTCTTATAAAATCTTCTGACTTACTATAAGAGGCTGCCGCTTGTATATTATCAATGCAGTGGCTTCCAAGGGCGTAGCCTATATTTTCAATCCCATAAGCCAGCATATTATGCAGCATATTTCACGAACCTGTTTTTGCAATATGCTTTTTGAATGAACAGCCTAGCCACGAATATGATCCAAGATATCCTGAACACTTAAAAGTTGCGCAGTTCCCTCATCTTCATTCATCTCAAGCTTGACTTGAAAACGCTCCTCAACAAGAAAATAGACATTCATCAAATCAAGGGAATCTAGGCCCTCCGCTGTAAGTGGGGTATCAGGCATGATTTCTCGTTTCGCCAGCTTCGGCTTGACATCTCTAATAATTTCAATAATATCTTGAGAAGTTACAGACATATTTCACTCCTTGATAGTGCAGTTGGCTTATTTGGGGATGAGAATCAAGCCCTGTCTGACGGCGTTTGTTTGGCTATATTACGATACATTATTTGCCCACAGTGGACATCATTTCTATAAATGGCCAGTCGAAACATAGCATTGCCTATCAGATTAATCAGGCTCAACTTCAAAGTACAGGGCTTTGAAATAAGGTTATGTATATCAAGCTGCGTTACAAACCAGCCAGACTGCTTACCTGTGATGTGAATTGCCAAATGTTTACCTAGGTGTAATGTTCCAATAGGTTGTTCACCCTGCCTCAAGCCGGTAAAGCTGGAGTTGACAGACAACAGTAAACCGAGCCGAGGACAGGGTGAACAGCCATAAGAATGCCAAATTGACTGCACGCGGTCGA